>NZ_JBNQGD010000250.1:0-2336 GCF_050436765.1 Arachidicoccus sp.
TGGCAATCGTAAAAGCACATCATCACAAAGGAAAACTTACTTTGCAGATTTCTGCTGATGGTTTACAAGGAACAAGTGTAGACATTCAGATGAAGTGATGCAACGGTAAGGGAAAATAACATCTATATAAATTGATTTATTAATCGGGTTACACGGTTCGATATTATATAAGCGAAAACCTCCGAAGGTAAATGGATTAAAAAATGATATTTACATACAAGAGCCCGGTGCAATACCGGGCTCTTGTATGTAAATATCAGAAGGTAATGAAGATCTTGATAAACCACACCTATTGAGCATTTTTTAAAACGTTTCGTATATAAATTTAGAAATATTTATTAGAATAGGGCTTTGCTGTCATGCTGAATATATCTTACAATTATTTTTATAGCAAAGGAAATAATTGTAATTTTAACTTTTAATATCTATTTACAATATTTTAATCGAATGAAAAAAGTACGGTTTGGCATTTTCGTGTGCTTAATGATGGTTGCGAGTAACCAAATTTTTGCTCAAAATGATAGAGAAAAATTTAATGAGAATTGGCTTTTTAAGCTTGATACCACTAACGAATATAATGCGCAGGAATTGGACAGCAAGCCTTGGCGCGAAATAACACTTCCACATGATTGGAGTATTGGTCTTAATTTCGATTCTGCTAGCCTTAGCGGCAATGATGGTGCTTGTTTGCGTGGAGGGACAGGGTTGTACAGAAAGGAATTTATTTTGTCTCAAAAAGATAAAGGCAAAAATATATTTATTGATTTTGATGGCGTATACATGAACAGCACAGTTTGGCTTAATGGGCATGAACTGGGCAATCGTCCGAATGGCTATGTTTCTTTTCAATACAATATGACCCCCTATTTGAAATTT
This sequence comes from Arachidicoccus sp., assembly GCF_050436765.1. Classification (NCBI taxonomy): domain Bacteria; kingdom Pseudomonadati; phylum Bacteroidota; class Chitinophagia; order Chitinophagales; family Chitinophagaceae; genus Arachidicoccus; species Arachidicoccus sp. The sequence continues at coordinate 877 of NZ_JBNQGD010000250.1, forward strand.
AATGGTGAAAAAAATATATTGGAGGTCTTAGTAAAAAATCACCAGCCCAATTCACGTTGGTATAGTGGTAGTGGCATTTACCGTAATGTATGGTTGGAGAAAAAAGGTTCAGTATATGTGGATCAATGGGGGACATATATTATTACGCCTAAAGTCTCTTCGCGCCAGGCATTTGTTAAGATTCAAACAAATATAAAAAATAGTTTAAATAATAGCACTGGGGCACTATTAAAAACGACTTTGTTTGATAAAGATGGTAGAGTGGTGAAAATACTGTCGAGGACCATTGCCGTCGGTGCAGATGGAGAACGAACGTATACTGATTCGCTGTCTTTGTCAAACCCTTTACTCTGGAGTATTGACCATCCTAATTTGTATAAAGTTGTTTCGCAAGTTTTTGTACATAATAAAAAGCAAGATGAGTACACGACAACTTTTGGCATTCGCTCTTTTCATTTTGACAAGGATTCTGGATTTTATTTAAATGGAAAACCCCTGAAGATTATAGGCGTTTGTATGCACCACGATTTAGGTGCATTAGGTTCGGCTATAAATGTTCGTGCTATGCAGCGCCAATTACAAATTCTAAAATCGATGGGTATTAATGGCATCCGTACGTCACACAATCCGCCTGCACCCGAATGGTTGGATCTTTGTGATAAAATGGGTTTTATTGTACTTGATGAAGCTTTTGATTGCTGGGAATTGGGGAAAACAAAATACGATTATCATTTGTATTTTAAACAATGGCATAAACGAGATTTAACTGATCAGATTTTACGTGATCGCAACCACCCATCTGTATTCCTTTGGAGTATCGGCAATGAAATTCTTGAGCAGAAAACTGGCGACAAAGACACGAGTGGTCGTAATATTACAAGAGATTTGGTTGCGATTGTAAAAAGCCTTGATAACAGACCTATAACGGCTGCGATGAATGAATCTGGGCCCAATAATAATATTTCCTGCACGGGAGCGCTAGATTTGATAGGAATAAATTATCATCATTGGTTATGGGAAGGATTACCTAAACAATTTCCGGATCAGAAATTCATTTTGACAGAAACTATTTCCTCTTTACAGTCGCGTGGAGAATATTTAATGCCTTCTGATTCTATAAGGCACTGGTGGGGTTTTACAAGAGAAAAAAATGGTGGCACGCCTGATTTCACTTGCTCAGCATACGACAATAGTTGTGCTAATTGGGGTTCTACTTATGAAGAATCCTTGAAATTGTTATTGAAACATCCTTATTTAAGTGGCATGTATATATGGACTGGCTTTGATTATTTGGGTGAGCCTACACCTTATCCTTATCCTGCCCGTAGTTCTTATTTTGGAATTGTAGATATGGCAGGATTTCCAAAGGATTCTTACTATTTATTTAAAAGCTTATTTACAAAGAACACGGTTTTACATATCTTTCCTAATTGGAACTGGAAACCTGGTCAAAAAATTGA
>NZ_JBNQGD010000251.1:0-1170 GCF_050436765.1 Arachidicoccus sp.
TCGTAATTCTTACCACTATCTAACTGCTTCATTAGTACAGCGTGTATCGTCTGGGAAGAGAATGACACTTGTTGAATCAATTCCAACACTTTACCAAATGGTCCATCCTTCAACCACAGCCAATCTACATGATTCAATTTCTGCCTAATCTCATATAGGTAAGCACTTCTAGAACAAATGTTGATCCTACCATAAAAATCTTCGCCGGTGTAGTACATGTAGGGAATCTACATAGCAAATTCATTGTATAAATTTCATAATACAGTACCAGCACAAAGGATGCAAATAATTTTTAGGAAGGATGACAGGATGCAAATTGCAAAGTTGTGCTTACACCGCGTTTGAACAGTAAGGGCTCGATTTTACGTTTCGCGCTCTTCTTCCCCTAAGTCATCTTCGTCGGGACCGACTCTTCGTCTTCGGGCAAGTAGTCGTCTTCCGAGGTGTTCCCTCTTTTTCGCTTTCCACCGAAGGCCTTTTTCTTCTTCGGAGGAGCCGGTTGCTCCATCGCCGATGCTGCGATTACTTCGTCGTCTGAGATTTCGGCAGCCATGTCCCTCCTCGACTTCAACCTAACCATTCTGACTCCAATTTAAGAAAACCCCTAAATGTTTCCACTGAATCGGGTTGGAACAAGGTCGGATTGAACAACTGGGTTTTGAGTTTTGAAGGTAATGGGTTTTGAGTTTCCACTGAATCTGATATTCGAGTTCTTCAGACAGATGAAGGTAATGGGTTTTGGGGTTTTAGTTTTCTTTTTGTTTTTCTTGTTTTTGTTTTTCAGACTGTGCAAAAGAATTTTGAATTCCAATTTTAAATGGGTCTACTGTTGAAATGGATTAGCAGCTAATTATATGGTTTAGGATTTAACCATCTGCAGCTACTACTGCATCTACTACTGTACCTGGCAGAACAATGTATCATATTATAATCTGATTTTTATTAAAATATTATATGTTTTATCTTTTCTTTTTTGGAGCAAAAAAAAAGTGTGTATTTTTGTTATTTGGAAAAGTCAAGGGTAGATATGAAATTTGCCCCTAAAAAATGTATATTTTTGTTAATCACCCAATATTTTATCTAGTGTTGGGTGAAATTTTTCCATGATGTCATTTTTAAAACTTTATATAGTTTTAACCCCCCCCCCCACCCTGATTTTATACGATATTT
>NZ_JBNQGD010000252.1:0-2063 GCF_050436765.1 Arachidicoccus sp.
TTTGATGGAAGCTGGGGTTATCAAGGTACTGGATATTTTGCCCCTACAAGTCGTTTTGGTTCACCACAAGATTTCATTAAATTGGTCGATGCTTTTCATAATGAAAATATAGGCGTAATACTGGATTGGGTTCCTTCACATTTTCCACACGATGCACATGGTCTCTATCGGTTCGACGGCGAACATACTTACGAATATGCTGATACCCGCAAAGGCTTTCACCCAGATTGGAATTCATATATTTTCAATTATTCACGCGGAGAAGTGCGCAGTTTTTTATTGAGTAGTGCACATTTCTGGTGCGATATTTTCCATGCGGATGGCATACGGGTAGATGCCGTGAGCTCCATATTACGGCTTGATTACAGCAGAGAAGAAGGACAATGGGAACGCAATGAACATGGTGGCAATGGCAACATCGAAGCAATAGCATTTGTAAAATTGTTGAACGAGACTCTATATAAAGAATTTCCAGACATACAAATGATTGCCGAAGAATCCACGGATTGGCCGGGAATTAGCAGACCCACTTTTGAAGGCGGATTAGGTTTCGGGATGAAATGGATGATGGGCTGGATGCATGACACCCTAAAATATTTTAAACAAGAACCCGTTTTCAGAAAGTATCATCAAAATAATTTTACTTTCAGTATGGCTTATTTTTACAACGAAAATTTTATGCTGCCTCTTAGTCACGATGAGGTAGTACATGGGAAAAGTCCTATGTTGTATAAAATGCCAGGTGACGATTGGCAAAAATTTGCAAATTTAAGATTGTTATATAGCTACATGTTTCTGCATCCGGGAGCTAAATTACTTTTTATGGGTAATGAATTTGCAGCAACCAAGGAGTGGAATTATAAAAGTGAGCTGCAGTGGGACTTGTTGATGTGGCCAAGTCATCAAGGAATGAAATATTGTGTACAGGAATTGAATAAATTATACCAATCGGAAAATGCATTGTTTGAAAAACAATTTGATAGAAATGGTTTTGAATGGATAGATTTGAGCCATGAAGATGAATGTGTGATCGTTTTTAAAAGAAAAGGAATTAAAGCAAAAGATGACTTATTGATCATTCTCAACCTCACTCCGGAAGTACGATTAAGCTGGAAGATTAATGTTTTTGGCAAGGCAAAATGGGTAGAAGTATTCAATAGTAACAATAAAGAATTTTGGGGAACCGGCGATGTAAACAATACAGATATCGTAATTAATGAAATTGATAAAAAAGCTAAATATTATTCACTGGAAGTGAACTTGCCGGCACTTTCAGCGATCGTATTGAAATGATAAAAGAATGAAAAAAGTATTTTGGATAATAATCCTTTGTTTAGCGTTGCAAAGTTGTGGCACTAAGAAATATGCAAATCCACATGTAATTATCACCACTAAAGTGGGTGATATTGAATTAGAGCTATATCAAAAACAAGCACCAAAAACAGTTGCCGCTTTTCTTGCTTATATAAACGAAGGATTGTATGACGATGCAAGTTTTTATAGAGTATTAAATGCAAGCGACCAAGCATCTGACGCACCTAAGGCCAACTTAATTCAAGGCGGGATATGGCAAACAAATCCGGATAAATTGGCGACTTTAAAAGGCATCCCTCATGAGAATACACATCACACAGGAATATTACATAAAAACGGGACCATATCGCTAGCACGTGAAGCGCCGGGAACGGCCAACTCTGAATTTTTCATTTGTATTGGCGACCAGCCTGGATATGATTCCGGCGGGGCAAATAATCCCGACAAACAAGGTTATGCTGCTTTCGGACGTGTCATTAGCGGAATGGATATTGTAATTAAGATTTATAATATGAATCAAGAAAATCAATCCTTTGATCCGCCTATTCCCATTTATGGTATCAAAGAATTATAGCGCCAAATGCTTAATTGAAACCCAAGAATTATTTGTAGCAATTAGAGCCGGCTATTCGCATAGTAAAAATACATTATCGATATACCAAGTAAAAAACGATAAGTCCAACCATTAAAACTCGAGCGCTGTAACCTGCTTAATTAATCAAACAATTTGGTCTGTGTTAAAATACCTT
>NZ_JBNQGD010000253.1:0-13096 GCF_050436765.1 Arachidicoccus sp.
GATATGAATGCAGTCATAAAAACATTTTTAAGAAATAATGACAACTCCATTTCTACTTTCTATGTATTGAATGCGATGGCTGTGCGTTCTATTGCCCCATCAGATTTGTTGCCCATTGCGCAAGCTGCCAGTGATAAGTTTAAAGAAGACGGTGCTTTGGCTGCATTTACCAGTCGCCTCAAGGAGGCCGTTTCATCAAGCAGCAGTGGAAATTATCCTTTAGAAAATCAACAGGCCCCAGATTTAGCAATGCAATCCCCCGATGGAAAAACTATTAAAATTAGTGACTTTAAAGGGAAGTATGTATTGGTAGATTTTTGGGCAAGTTGGTGCGGACCCTGCCGTGGAGAGAACCCAAATGTCGTAGCCGCCTACAATAAATTTAAAGATAAAAACTTTACTATCTTAGGCGTGTCTTTAGACAAAGACAAGGCGGCATGGGAAAAAGCTATCAAAGATGATGGTTTGGTTTGGAACCAAATGAGTGATTTAAAGTTTTGGGATAGCAAAGCAGTAAATGTCTATAAATTCAATGGAATTCCTTTTAATGTGTTAATAGACCCCAGTGGAAAAATTATTGCCAACAGTCTACGAGGCGATGATTTAGAAAGTAAGTTGGCAGAAGTCTTGAAATAATCAGCATTGCGAAACGCAATAAAAATAGTTATCTTGTCCACTAATTGTATCATAGGAAAAAATGCAAGATCTAAATTACCCCATTTATTTAAAGCTTAAAATACCTTCGCTAACGAAAATATTCAAGTATTCTTTAATTATATGCATTATTATTTCTGTGTCGCTTGGGATATTTCTTCTCCCATCTGGTCATTATTCAGAAGGTACAATGGCTATTTATGATGTTCCAAAAGAATCAAAATTCGAAATTTCATTGTTGTTAATTGCTATTTTAGGAATACCTATTTTTTTCATTTTAGCAAGTATTCGATATAAAAGAAAGGCATTTTTGCAATTAACCTCAATGAACATTATAATTAGTGATTACAAAACAATTAAATATTATCCAGTTAACGCTATAAAGTATATGACTTGTAATGATGCTTTTTATAAAGGTGTAGCTGACGAGAAATTGACAATTGATTTTAAAGATGAAGACAACAATTTGATATGTATGAGATTAATTGATTATAGCCAATCAGATCAACTCATGGACACTTTGCTGGCATATAAGAATATAAAATTTAATATAACTGAAAATCTAATTGACCCAGAAGAATTGGATACTTAGTTCAATTGTGCAAAATAGAAAGCGGTATAACCCATTGATTCCCAATAAAAAATCCGAAGTAATTTTCTATACTTCGGATTTTTTTCTTTCAAAAGAAAACTATTCTGGCATAATGATAGAAGATTTCCCCGGGAGGATCTCCACCAATTCAATATCAAAAATCAGATCTTTTCCTGCAAGCGGATGATTAGCATCTAACACAACCGATTCTTCTTTTACTTCTTTTATAATTACCTGAAACGTTTGTCCTTGATCATTGCTCATTTGCAACGGCATGCCTACTTCGGGTGTCATTTCAGGAGGAAACTGAGATTTTGGGAACTCCACAATTTGCTCTTCAGAAGCGTGTCCATAAGCCTGCTCCGCAGGGATATTTACAGTTCTTTTTTCTCCAACTTTTAGACCGGTAACACCATCGTCAAAACCAGGAATTACTTGTCCGCTTCCCACTTCAAATTCAAGTGGCGATCGGCCTTCGCTACTATCAAATGTTGTACCGTCTGTTAATTTTCCGTGATAATGTACTTTTACTTTATCGCCTTTTTTAGCTGTCTGCATACAGGTATTTGTTTTTAAAATAAGGCCGCAAGATAAGCTTTAATTGGCAATTGGGAAATCATGAACTGTTATCGCGCAGTTATTTACTATTGCTCAAGTGGCTTATGTTGAATATAATTGGACCATTTTTCCACCAATTGCTGCATGTCTTGAGGCAATTCTGAATCAAAAAACAACTCTTTCCCAGTTATCGGATGTATAAAGCCCAAAGTCTTTGCATGTAAAGCACACCTGGGACAAATAATAAAACAATTATCTACAAATTGCTTGTACTTTGTAAAAATAGTTCCTTTCAAAATCCTTTCCCCCCCATATTCCCAATCATTGAAAAGCGTGTGCCCAATGGATTTCATGTGTACCCTTATTTGGTGTGTGCGCCCAGTTTCCAATTTACATTCTACTACAGAAACATAGTTCAACCTCTGGAGAACTTTGTAATGCGTAATAGCATTTTTGCCTTTATCAGCTTCCTGATAAGTTGTAAACATTTTTCGGAAACGCTCATGGCGTGCAATATTTACATTTATCGTACCATTATCTTCCTCTACATCCCCCCAAACGACAGCGACATATTTTCGAATGACCGTATGATTAAAAAATTGTTTCGCCAAATTCGATGCAGCTGCTCCTGTTTTCGCCAATACAATTAATCCCGTTGTATTTTTATCAATCCGGTGTACCAATCCAAAACGTGGTAAATCCTCCTCATTTAATTGAGGGTTTTGTTGTAAAAGATGATAGGCGACACCGTTCAATAAAGTTCCAGAATAATTGCCAACACCAGGATGCACTACCATGTTAGCAGGCTTATTGATGACCATTACATCATTATCTTCATACACAATGTTTAATGGGATATCCTCCGGTTTTACTTCGGAATAATCGGGACTCGCAACCGAGACCCAAACCAATTCATCACCAGGTTTTATCTTGTAATTGCTTTTTACCTGTTGTCCATTTACAGTAAGAAAACCCGATTCAATACCTTTTTGCACTTTACTTCGCGTAGCATTCTCAATACGCGCCTGCATCCATTTATCTATACGTGTAGGCTCTTGCCCTTTATCGATAATAAAGGTTTTACGCTCATACAATTCTTCTGCATTCTCTTCTTGGGCTATATCTAAATCTTCCACCATGGTGCAAAGATAAAAGCTTAATGATTAAATTATTTTTTATATAAAAATTAAAACCAGATTTTCATAAACAGTCTTTTGAAAACTTTATTATATTATATAAAAATATAATGCTCAAAAATTCATAAAATAGCTTGAAATCCACTGATTTTATTTACAATTATTAATTATGGATTCCTAATTAACTCCCTATCTTTGCCGCGATGAAGTATATTAGAAATTTTTGCATTATTGCACATATTGACCACGGTAAAAGCACGTTGGCTGATCGCTTATTGGAACATACGCATACTATTGGGGAGCGCGACATGATGAATCAGGTGCTTGATGATATGGATTTAGAACGAGAGAAAGGAATTACTATCAAAAGTAAAGCCATTCAGATGGAATATGTAATTGACAATATTCGATACACTTTTAATCTGATTGACACCCCAGGTCACGTAGATTTCAGCTATGAGGTAAGTCGTGCATTGGCGGCCTGTGAAGGAGCATTGCTATTGGTAGATGCCACACAAGGGATACAGGCGCAAACCATCAGCAATCTATATTTAGCAATTGATAATAATTTGGAGATCATTCCTGTTATCAACAAGATTGATATGGACGGCGCAATGATTCCCGAAGTAAAGGATCAAATAATTGAATTAATCGGTTGTGAGGAAGAAGATATATTACTAGCCAGTGGAAAATCAGGTATTGGTATCGAAGAAATTTTACACGCTATTGTAGCAAGAATTCCCCCTCCTGCCGGCGACGAGAAAGCTCCGCTGCAAGCATTAATTTTCGATAGTGTTTTTAATAGCTTCAGAGGAATTATTGCATACTTTCGCGTCTATAATGGCACTCTAAAAAAGGGCGATAAAATAAAATTCATCAATACAGGAGAAGAATATTACGCCGATGAGGTAGGCAAGCTGGGAATGGGTATGATCCCTACCAAAGATGTAAAAGCGGGAGATGTTGGATATATTATCACCGGCATTAAAAATGCCAAGGAAGTGAAAGTGGGTGATACCATTACCCTTCCCGCAAATCCCGGCAAATCTATCAAAGGGTTTGAAGAAGTCAAACCCATGGTTTTTGCAGGTATTTTCCCGGTGGTTACCGAAGATTTTGAGGAGTTACGCGATTGCATGGAGAAACTGCAATTGAATGATGCTTCATTAACTTTTGAATTGGAGACATCACAGGCATTGGGTTTTGGTTTCCGATGTGGGTTTTTGGGATTGCTGCATATGGAAATAATCCAAGAACGCCTGGAACGTGAGTTTAATCAAACAGTTATTACTACTGTACCTAACGTAAGTTTTATCGCATATACCACCCGCAATGAAAAAATAACCGTGAACAATCCGGGGCAAATGCCGGAAACGACCAAAGTGGATAGAATTGAAGAGCCATTTATCCGTGCACAAATAATAACTCAAGCAGATTATACCGGAAATATTTTGACACTTTGCCTAGGTAAACGTGGCATCCTAATAAATCAAAACTATCTTACGCAGACACGTGTAGAGCTTACATTTGAAATGCCTTTAACCGAAATCGTATTTGATTTTTATGATAAATTGAAAAGCCAAACACGAGGTTACGCATCCTTCGATTACACGCCAATTGATTATCGAGCCAGCGACATTGTGAAAATGGACATTCTCCTAAACAATGAAAAGGTAGATGCCTTAAGCGCATTGATACACAGAAGTCGCTCTCAAGAATTTGGAAGAAAATTGTGTGAAAAATTAAAAGAGCTATTGCCTCGTCAGCAATTTCAAATTGCTATTCAGGCGGCAATTGGTGCTAAAATAATTGCTCGAGAAAATATTAGTGCAATGCGAAAAGACGTAACTGCCAAGTGTTATGGCGGTGACATTTCACGTAAACGTAAATTATTGGAAAAACAAAAAGAGGGTAAAAAACGGATGCGCCAAATAGGCAATGTTGAAGTGCCACAGGAAGCATTCTTGGCTGTATTGAAATTAGATGAGTAATCTTATTTTCTGATAAAAAGATTAAAAACTTTCTCCTGTAAAAGAGAAAGTTTTTTTATTGCCTTCTTTGAGCGAGGGTGCACCAAACAATTTTTAATTGTTGGGCTTCATATTTCACAACAATTGATTTACTACTTGGAAGAATGAGAAGTCTTACGGTTACTTCCTACCTGTGCCCGCAGGTCCCTTAAGTTTTTTACGTCTTATACTGACAAAAGAAAAGTACACTGCTTCCAAAAACGTCGAAATATTTTGTGCCTTACATCCCGTCCGCGTTAAAGCGATGAACGGGTTTTACCGAACGTCATATACATATCGAATTAATAATCTAATAATCTTTGCGTAACCTTCGCATAACTTTTCATAAGCAACTTTGCATTATTAAATATATTAATGTGCAAAAAAGAAACCTCGACGTAGTAGTTATTTCAGATGTGCACCTGGGTACCTATGGTTGCCACGCAAATGAACTCACAAACTACCTAAAAAGCATACGGCCTCAACTACTTATATTAAATGGCGATATCATTGATGGCTGGCAATTTTCGAAAAGATATTTTCCAAAAGCCCATTTTGCGGTTATCAAACAAATTATGAGCCTGATCGCAAAAGACACACGTGTAGTCTATATTACAGGAAATCATGACGAGGTGTTACGGAAATATTCAGATATGCAATTAGGCAATCTTTCTCTCACAGACAAATTCATTTTAAAAATTGGTGATAAAAAAATGTGGATTTTCCACGGAGATGTCTTTGACAACACCACCAGGGGGAGCGCAAAAATTTTGGCCAAATTGGGTGGCAAGGGCTACGACTTATTAATATTATTGAATCGCGCTATTAATTCTCTTCTTAACAAACTCGGAAAAGAAAAAATATCCTTTTCAAAGAAAATAAAGAACAGTGTAAAAGAAGCCGTAAAATATATCAACAATTTTGAAAACACAATTGCAGAGCTGGCTATTGAAAATGATTTCGATTATGTAGTATGCGGACATATTCATCAGCCTTGCAAAAAAATATTTTCTACAGAGAAAGGAAAAGTAACCTATTTAAATTCGGGAGACTGGGTTGAAAATCTTACCGCACTCGAATTTTATGATGGAGAGTGGAATTTATTTACCTATTCTTCTGCAGATTTCGCAATCAACTCAACAGAAAAAAATACCCCGCAAGAAGATTGGCATGTCTTCTCCGAAAAAGTGGACTACATATTTTAAAGACGAATAATAATGAAAATTTTATACGCCATACAAGCTACCGGAAACGGGCATATAAGTCGAGCAATGGAGTTACTGCCATATATTGAAAGATATGGAACGGTAGATTTATTTTTAAGTGGGAGCAACAGTACCTTAGCCATGAATAGGCCGGTTACTTTCAGAAGTAAAGGCTTAAGCCTGAAATATACTTGTGATGGAAGATTGCATTACGGAAAGACTTTCTCAGCCTTCTCCTGGCAGAGATTACAGCGTGAAGCGAAGGATTTACCCCTTGAGAAATATGATTTGATTTTAAACGATTTTGAAGCTATCACATCTCTGGCCTGTAAAATAAAAAAAATCCATTCCATACATTTCGGGCACCAGGCAAGTTTCGCATCCGACAATACGCCAAGACCGGAAAATAAAAGTTTTGTAGGCGAATGGATTTTAAAAAATTATGCTAAAGGCACGCACAATTTAGGCTTACATTTTGATAGTTATGACGATTTTATTCAACCACCGGTAATCAAGTCAGAAATTTGGCATGCCCATGTGACAAATAAAAATCACATCACCGTTTATCTTCCATCGTATTGCGATAAAGAATTAATAGATATTTTTTCAATAATAAAGGATTGCTCATTTGAGATTTTTTCGAGACAGGAAAAAAACGTTCGCCGCGAAAACAATATTACTTTATTTCCTGTCGATAAACTTTTATTCAATACAAGTCTTATTAGCTGTAATGGAATTATTACCGGCGCAGGCTTTGAAACGCCTGCAGAAGCAATCTATTTGCAGAAGAAATTAATGGCAATACCCATTGGCGGGCAATATGAACAAAAATGTAATGCGATGGCTTTAAAGAAATTGGGGGTAACTACATTCCCTAAAATAGAAAACGATTTCTACGAGAACGTGCAAAACTGGCTACAGGAACCCGTGAAAGGGAAAAATATAAGCTTCAAGCCTACTGCTTTCATCGTAGATAAATTAATGGAGCTTGCAGATTGCCAAAAGCTTAAACAGATTGACGAACCGCTAGTGAATGAAATAAAAAGCGCTATGATTGCTTAACGCAATCTTATTTACTATCTTCAACAATATTATTTTTCGTTATCCACTAATAGAATTTCTCCACCTTTCCTAAATGAAATTTTTATTGCATTATTGTCTATTTTTTTGGAAATAACGCCATTTTGCTCTGCAAAAGCCCAATGCTTAAACGGCAGTTTTACCGTAGCAGTCCCACCCTGCTCCGCAGCTATTTTTATTGATTTAATTACCCCGTTGCTTTTCTGCGCACTAACTAAAAAAGCACCTTCAGCACGAAGATCATGAAAAGAAACATCTTTCCATTTTTCCGGCACGGCCGGAAAAACTTCTATGGTTCCAGAATTACTTTGCAGCAACATTTCTTGTATTCCTTGAGCAAATGCAAAGTTCCCTTCTAAAGTAAATGGTCGATAAGTATATCCCGAGTATTGACCCCCTTTTTGATCACCGTTTAAGTGGAAACTATTCGGAGAGCAAAAATTTGATGCAAAGATGTGTAGTTCTTTTGCTGCATTATCTCCATCTTTTGCACGTGCATATAAACTGGCGGCCCAACTAAAGGAATACCCGCACCAAGCACGTGTCCCGGTATGTTGTAACCAACGAAGTGAACTATCAATAATGGCTTTATCTGAAGCATTCTCCGGGTTCAATAATGACAAAGGGTAAATAGCTATTAAATTGGAATGATGTCGATGTGAAACATTCCTCGCTTCACGAGGCGCTATTCGTAAACCGGTACTATCAATCGAGAAATAAGGCAGCTGTGATCGCTCTTTCATCCATTGTTTTGCCTCTTTATTCCTACCCATATCTTTTGCCACTTCAGCAGCCGCACCAAAAGCAAAACGCATCAAAGCCAAGTCATAATTTGTATTGCCTTTTGTGTACCAGGCATTGATACTGTTATCGTGAAATTCCGGGCTGGAACTTAATGGCAATATCCGCATACCATCTTTCATTTCTGTTATATTAGACAAAAATGTAGCAACATCGTGTATATAAGGATATGCTCTTTTCTTCAAAAAACTTCTGTCCATAGAATATTTCCATTGCCAATAAAAATTTTGGGCAAGCCACGCACTTACAGTTGGTGATAAGGAATATTGAATCCATCCACCCATTGGCTTTCCGGAAAGTGTAGCCACACCGGGGACATTTAAACCATCCACTTGAAAATATTCTTTTGTATATGCTTCATTTTCTTTGCGCACTTTCCAAAGCCAGTCTGTAAAAGATGCCGCTTCTTGAAGATGATTGCTCGAATAGGTTGGCCAATAACTTAATTGTGTATTCAAATCGTTATGAATATCACCTTTCCATGGTGGAAGTGAGCCATTATCCGCTGTCCAAATTGCCTGTAACGTTATAGGCGGCGCATCTTTGCGAGAAACACATCCTAATTTATACATTTCGAGATAATATTGTTTTTGTAGTAAGGTATCTGGAACAGAGACAGAAGATTTTGACCAAAAATTCTTCCACCACCGTTCATGAGGTAATAACAATTGTGCATACCCCTGCAATAATTTTTCATTACAAATTTTTTCCGCAACATTGTTCCTTTTATCTTTTGCGGCGTAAGAAGCAATGCTCCAAATACCTTCAAGTGTATCACCTTTTTGCGTCCAGGAAACACCTACTTCGTAATGAAATCCGTTGCTTCCTTGTTGAATGTAAGTAATATGATGCGCATCTTGGTGAACAATACCCTTTGCATAACCCAGCTTAGCTAGACCCTGTCCCGATACGACATTCTTCCCAGACCTTTTGCTCGATTTATTGTAATCAGGTACCATCATTTTTGGAATTATATCCGAAGAAATACCAGTTATGCGAAAAGCTCCAAAAGGCTGTGACGCATCCACAAAAGCTTCCAGTATAGCACCATCTTGCCAGATTACTTTTATTTGAGCCTTTTTTATATCCAATATGGCCGATTTCACTTTGCCTAATGCAGCGATATTAAATTCCAATGCAGCAGCAGGGATCTTAGTAGGATAAGGCAATGCTTCATAAGGTGCATCACCGAGCTTCTGTACCGTATCATATTGATTTGTGGCTACTTGATTTTCTACCCATTTAAAATTAAAGCGGGATAGATCTAATGCCTGTCGTTCATCCCACAAATCAGCCCTATCCAAGGAGAAACGAAGGTTTTCTCCATTTTGCCAAACCAATGCGCCCAACATGCCATTACCCAAAGGCAATGCCTCATCCCATCTATTCGGTAATTCATTAAAAGATAAATTATATGCACTCAGATTTTGCGCATTCAAAAAAGATACATTTGCAAAAAAAACAACGATCCAAAAGAATTTCTTCATAAACTTATGGGGTCAAGTAAAAAAATACTTATTCTACTTTAGTAAAAACTAAAGCCGCATTGAAGCTACATTATTTACACCAGTAAATTTAAGTAAAACGATTGCGGAGAATTTATGAAATCAAACCTTATTATAAACGCTTGTATGAAACAGCTTATTTAAATAGATAATGTCCAGTCCTAGCTACAATCGTCGATAATATTATGCTTCTATTACGATAGTCCCGCTCAAATAGTCATGCAGCGTTTTACCATCTAAAAAAGGGATAAATAAAAAGTCTATAACGATAACTCTTATTAAACTACGTAAAAATATTTGTCCAATCGATGGTTTTTGACCATTAGATTTCACCACTTTACTTATGCTCAGCCACTTACCCGGCGTACGCCTCCAAATACTTTCAAACAAAAAATAATAAACGACTAAAGTAATAAAGAAAAAACTATAAGGCGGCAACGGTTTGTAACCCCAATACATTACTTGAAAGCTGTACCAGTTCGAAAATACTAACGCGATAATAAAAATCAGGAATGTATCGATTAAGAAATTTAACACTCTTGTCCCCGTACCTACTGTCTTCATTCTAAATAATTTTGCAAATGATGCTGCGAAGATATACCAAATCAGCACTATTTTCCATTATCGCATCAAATACATCTTAGCATAACCCTTTTTTGAAATATTGACCTATACGAACGTTTTTACTATAAGGGATGCTTAATGGAGAAATGGCTGAAGTTCATCGGGCCTTGCTCTGTAACTGTTTATACGATAGTCTATGTGCGCGAATTTTCGTCCATAGTTGCGCATACTCGCCCATTTGTATTTGGGAATGTTTCGGCTGATATGCAAAGTGTTAAATTCAGTTCTAATTATTTCTCCTATAATTTCTTACAACTGATAGTCAATTGCCCGTCTCAACATTGGTAAGGCCGATAAATTCAACAGGTCAAGTTTAAAACTTCTTGTCAAGAAGAATCACCTATCTCACTTCACCCAAAATATTATTCTATTATTATAGAATAACTTTAAGCAGCCTCTTTTTAATCTTCCCAGGTTCAATTACATTTGCACAAATTCCATCTTATGAATTTAATTGAAGAATTACGCTGGCGTGGTATGTTGCAAGATATAATGCCCGGTACGGAAGACCAGTTGCTCAAAGAAAAAACTTCGGGTTATATTGGCTTCGATCCCACTGCCGACAGCCTGCATATTGGTAGTTTAGTTCCCATTTTGTTATTGGTACACTTGCAGCGCGCAGGTCACAAGCCTTATGCTTTGGTAGGTGGCGCTACCGGAATGGTAGGTGATCCAAGTGGGAAAAGCAACGAACGCAATTTATTAAGCGAGGAGCAGCTAAATATGAATGTTACCGGCATAAAAAAGCAACTCTCCAAGTTTTTAGACTTTCGTAGTGATAGCGAAAATGCCGCTGTACTAGTAAATAATTATGATTGGTTCAAAAATATCTCTTTTATAGAATTTTTACGCGACACTGGTAAGCATATCACTGTCAATTATATGATGGCAAAAGATAGTGTGAAAAAACGTATTGAAGGAGAAGCAGGTATTTCGTACACCGAATTTGCTTACCAATTGATGCAAGGATTTGATTTTTATCATTTGTATAAAAATAATAATTGCAAACTACAAATGGGCGGCAGTGACCAATGGGGAAATATTGTGACAGGTACAGAGCTGATACGCAGGAAAGCCGGCGGCGAGGCATTTGCATTTACCTGTCCTTTAATTAAAAAAACAGATGGGACTAAATTTGGCAAAACCGAGGGCGGAAATATTTGGCTAGATGCAGAAAAAACATCTCCCTACCAATTCTACCAATTTTGGTTAAATGCTTCAGATGAAGATGCTGAGAACTGGATAAAGATTTTTACTTTTTTACCAAAGGAAACAATTGAAAACATCGTTGCACAACACAAAACTGATGCGTCGAAACGTACTTTACAAAAGCGTTTAGCACAAGAAATAACCAACTTTGTTCATGGAGAAGTCGAATTCAAAAAAGCAATTGAAGTAACTGAAAAATTATTTGTCCATCAAAATGTTCCCGCAGAAAATCTTACGATAGATGATCTGGAATCTATGGAAGGGGTGCAAAAAATAGACATTTCTGTAACGCAATTAAATATAGACGTAATTTCCTTTTTAGCCGAAGCACAAATTTTCTCCAGCAAAGGTGAAGCGCGAAAAATGGTTCAGAATGGGGGTATTAGTATCAACAGGAGAAAGGTTGAAGACTTGCAAATGCAAATAACTACAGAGCTTTTATTACACAACAAATACTTGCTGGCGCAAAAAGGAAAGAAAAATTATTACTTGATTGAGGTAAAACAAAAATAGGTTTCCTTTATTGATCTTATCTATATTCCGTCATTCTTGCTAGCACAGCTCGAGAATCTTTATACAGGTTCTTCGTTGTTGTGCGCGTATAATCCGAAAAACATCAAACCTGTATTTCGGCGACCAAAAATACGCTTCCGCAAATCAAAATTAAATCGCCTTCTTGGAAACCTTCCCTCGCTGAAAGCAAGGCTAAATCAATGTTTTCAAAAGATTGCCCTCGTAATTCTTTTTCGTGCGCGAGTTTCGCCAATTCCAATTCATTCAATGCCCTCGGTATTTGTGCTTTAGTAAAATAATAGGTTGCTTCCTTAGGTAAAATATTCAGCACGCCAGAAATATCTTTATCCTTTACAAAACCAATAATTAAGCGCAAGTGTTTATAGGACATGTTTTTTAGCTGCTGAACAATTTGTTTTATTCCATCTTCATTATGACCCACATCCGCAATTATCAACGGCTTTTCATTTATCAATTCCCAACGACCATGCAAACCGGTAAGACCTTTCACGTTTTTTAAGGCATTTAAAATATCCTTTTCTTCAATATTCCAGCCCCTCGATTTTAATTGACTGACAACTTCCAGAACGCCTGCTATGTTTCTTGTTTGGTAAATACCTGGCAGATCAAGCTCATATTTCGTAGATTTATTATGGCTTTTTTCTTTTATCCAAACGAAAAGACTTAACAAATAGCTCTGAACCTTTTCAACAGCGTAAATTTCTTGGGCAAAATATATAGGGGCATTCACTTCCAAGGCCTTTTTCTCAAAGACGAGTCTAGTTTCCGGCAAAGTTTCTGAAACTACAATAGGGACATTTTGTTTGATAATCCCAGCTTTCTCAAAGGCAATTTTATCTAAAGTATTCCCCAATAGGTTCATGTGATCCATACCTATATTGGTAATCAAACTCACTTCAGGAATGATGACATTTGTACTGTCCAAACGACCGCCCAATCCCGTTTCAATTACAGCTATATCAATTTTACTTTCAACAAAATATTGAAAGGCCATCGCTACCGTAATCTCAAAAAAAGAAGGTTGTATGCTAGCTAAATAAGGCCGAATTTTTCCCACAAAATTCACGACAAACTCTTCGGTGCAAAGCTCCCCATTTATTTTAATACGTTCACGGAAATCGTGCAAGTGTGGCGAGGTATACAGCCCTGTTTTATAACCAGCTTGTTGTAATATTGCAGCAAGCATATG
>NZ_JBNQGD010000254.1:0-2310 GCF_050436765.1 Arachidicoccus sp.
TACTTACTGTGTAGTACAGCGTAAGTGCGCAAGGTAATCCGTTGAATACAAAGAAGAAAATGAACGGCATGAAATAAGGCATATATTTCATCATTGGCGCATTTTGTCCACCAGCTGATGGATTCATATTCATATTATACATACTGGTAAACATACTGGTAACCGAGTAGGTAATGGTAAACAAACTTAAGTGGTCACCCAACAAAGGTATATGTGTACTGAAATGAATAATGGAATCATAAGCTGACAGGTCCTTCGCCCAAAGGAAACTGTGCCCCCGCAGTGAAATATTGGAGTTAAAGAACCGGTAGAGCGCCAAGAATATCGGTATTTGCAGCAGCATCGGCATACACCCGCTAAGCGGATTGGCACCTGCTTCCCGGAATAGTTTCATCTGTTCCATAGCAAAACCTTGTTGGTCTTTACCATATTTTTTTCTCAATTCATCCAGTTCAGGTTTCAACACTTTCATCTTGGCGCTACTATAATAGCTTTTGTAAGTAAGTGGAGACGTGACTAAGCGAATGAATATCGTCAGTAAGATAATAACCCATCCAAAGTTGGATACAAAACCTGCAATGAAATTAAATACCGGCATGATAAACCAACGGTTCACATACTTAGCAAAAGCATCGATACCGGAGCCGAGATCTACCATGTTCTGCATTTCATTATTGTACTTTTTCAGAACATTATATTCATTCGGGCCGTAATAGAGTTGCAGTGGAATAGAAACAGCGGCTAAAGCAGGCGCCTCTATTTGCAAGCTTGCGGTATCATTAAAAATATTTTTGTCGGTAAAGCTATTATCATCTATATCTTTTTTGGATGCCAAAACCATTTTGGCGGAACCCGATTTTATAGGTGTTTTAGATAATAACGTCATATTAAAGAACTGCTGCTTAAATGCCATCCAGTGTATCGGGCGTTCAAAATTTTGATCTGCACCGCTCATGGCTCTATCGTCGTCATACCCTTTTTGCACATCATTATACGCCAGGTAGGATTGTTCCTTTTCATATTTAACCGCATATTGCTGACGATGCAACTTATTGCTCCATTGCAGGTTTAATGTATTTTGAGAAAGAAGCTGTTGCGCGCCATTCAGATTGATATTCCAATCAACCATATAATCATCTTTTTTGATGATAAACTGATTCTCTACAGTCTGATCGCTGTCACCTTTGAGCTCGTAGGTAACAGTTTGACTACCGTCGGCATTTTTTACGATAGGTAAAGCAGTGAAATACAGGTTGGATGTATTTTGGGAGCTTCTGTTAGAAGTATTGATGGAATAACCCAATTGGTTATTGGTTCCGCCAAGAATGACTGCAGAGGAGTCGAAGGATTTATAATTCTTTAGTTCAATTTTTTGTATCTGGCCGCCTTTATTAGAAAAAGTAACTTTCATCAAGTCATTTTCCACCACTTGCGTTTGAGTTGTTCCGGTTGCGGCGGTAACGAAACCACCTGCAGCAGAAGTTCTGGAAATAGAGTCGGCACGAAGTGAATCTATTTTTACAGCCGCGGCATCGATAGGTTTTGCATTAGCTTTCTGCACAAGCGCAATGGAATCCTGTATGTGCTTTTGAGAGCTGTCAAATGCGTTTTTTTCTTTGTTGGTGATCGCAAAATAGGCGATAAACAAAATACCCAATAACGCAAAGCCGATGACCGTGTTTTTGTCTGTTTTCATTCAATGAATTTTGCTAAAAAAAATTTCCGCGCTTTTTTAATTTGAGGTGCAAAGGTAATGAACACGGCACAATATGCCAATGAAAATGATTTTCTTTTCGGTAAGTCGTTTTAACGGTTTTTTTAACAGACCTGGTAGTGTAGCTTATCTTATAAGGCTAAAGATTTGAATATGCATCCTGACAGGTCATAGACGCAGATAATAATGCCAGGGGAGATTAACTGAGCGTATATTTTTTATTGCTTAAAAAGCAACCTTACAGTGTCGCGGCGGCTTCCTTATTTTTCCATTCCATTGGCTTGAATTTGATAATTCGTTTTTTTATATGGAAAATTGGCAAAGACTACGACAAAACAGCGAGCGCTGGTTAGATTATTAAATTATAAAGGTTATTAAGCACTCACTTAATAACCTTTATAAAAATTTAATTAACTTAATATGTCCATCCTTGTGTTTTAGCGACTGTCCCGTTTGTAATTTGTACCACGGAGGTTGGCACAGGCCACGTCGTAATATAGTTTCCTTCCAGTACATAAGGAGATAGCACCGTGCCCCATACTTGTTTGCACCCATTTCCGGTAGAGAACTTATTTTGTATCCAGGTACCCCATCTC
>NZ_JBNQGD010000255.1:0-3204 GCF_050436765.1 Arachidicoccus sp.
AACACGTGTGTCGTTTTCTCCGTCCCGTCGACAAAAACTCTAGCATTAAGTTCTAACAATATTTGATTGACTTGGATTGGGGAAGTAAGTATATTATCAATTATTTCGTATTCAGAACCTTCAATATCCATTTTTAATAAATCTATATAACCATGTCCAAGTTCTTTCGTAATATCAGCGAAACACTTCATTGAAACCTGAACAAAATCATCTTTATCTACGTTTTGATGCTTTATGACACTCCCAGAAACATGCTCTTTATTTTTAGGCAAATTGAAATTCACAAATCCGGTTTTTGAATTAATACCGTAGTCAAAAAAAGTAAATGTTGACGGAAGGTGCTGTTTTCTTACCCACTCAATAGACTTAGGAGTCGGATCAAAGGCAAATACCTTACACTCATGATTTTTGATAATCGCCCTATCAAATGAAATATCTTCTCCAATACCAAAGGAATATACAATTGAATTTTTGTTTAAACTATCTGGACTCACGTAAAATCCTCCATAACTATTGCCATACCATTTATTTTCAAACTCTACTTCCTTTTTCAGATATGTAACGCTTCCAGTAAAAATTTTTACTTTCCGCTTCAGCTTTTTATATATTCGCTTTATCATAACTTTTTAGATTTCGATTATTAAATATACTTAATAAATTCAATACGTCGAAAAAACTACAAGTTTTTAAAAAGCTTTACGAACTATATAAAGAATATAGTGGAAACACCCATAAAAATTCACACAATCTAATAACTTCATTCCTGTCTTGTTAATCAAAATGTTTCATAATACAATCGTAGGATATTTTAGCTGTGTAATTATTTTTCAAATATTCATATCCATTGCTGCCCATTTCGTTAATTACGCTTTTATTATTAAGAAAATAATCAATTAAATCTGAAAATTTCTGAACATTATTGCTTTTACATGACAAACCAAACCCATTTTGAACAGCAATACTCCCAATATCCGTTGCTTCGTCAGTCGCAGATAAAATAGGCATTTTATTTTCCAAGTAAGATAACATTCTAGACGGGAAATTGGGAATAGTAAATCTGAAATCCAAAAATATCAATCCAATATCACAAACTGTAAGAAGCTCATCATATTCTATTTTAGGAAGAGAAGTTATTAATCGAATATTTGGAGGATTATGCAAAATAAACCAATTTTCTAGTTTTCTATATTCAGTTCCGGCACCTACTATTAAAAAAAAAGCGTTTGTCTTTTGTTTATTTGCCTCCAAACATTTTATAATAAAATCTACCCCTTGAGGTTTACCTAAATTACCCCCATAGATAAAAATAGTCTTAAATAAAGGTAAATTGAATTTCAATCTTAAAGCCTCTTTATCGGTTTGAGCTCTTGTGTTAAATGGAATCTCAATACAATTAGGATTTACCTCGACAATTGAACTACGCATATTTGGATAATGCCTAATTAAGTATTCAACATTTGCTTGAGACATACAACCAATATAATCGGAGATATGATATAGCTTTTTTTCTTTATTTAAAAAATATTTATAAATTAATGAATTCTTTTTTAGTAATCCTAAATCCACTGCATTCTGAGGAAATATGTCCTTTAACAATAGGTAAGTTTTAGCCTTTGATTTACGCTTGAAATATTCTATAACATTACAAAAAGTAATCGGAGGTGTCGAATAAATAATTAAATCAAATTTCAAATCTTTAAAATATTTATTAATAGCTGTAATAAATTGTTTTTGAAATAAAATCAATGAAATACCCTTCTCAATTATATTAGTCTTTTGCATATTCAAAGTGCCAATTAAAAGGATATTAACATTGTCCTTTTCTATCAATCGTGTCCCAGATTTGTATCTGCGCTCGTTTGGACAGGCAACATACATCTGATGCCCATTATTTCTAAATGTTCTAATCAGGTCTTGATAAATGCCCTTTTCCTCTATATCACTAATTCTCACAGTAGTCAAAAATAATATTCTCATAAGTTATAATTCTTTCCAAACGTTTCTTTTAATATAATCAATATAAGATATAATAATCCTTACCACTTTCTCAGAAACATTGGGCATGGAATAATCTGCCACTCTTCTAAAGTTACGCTCCGCTCCTGTTTTCTGCACTTTTAATTGTTCCAGGCCTTGCATAATTCTTTCGGTATTCATACCAACCATCATTACGGATGCTTCTTCCATGGCTTCGGGACGTTCGTGTGCATCGCGGATGTTTAGCGCAGGGAAATTGAGGATGGACGACTCTTCGGAAATCGTACCACTATCCGATAATACTGCAAAGGCATTTTTCTGTAAAGCATTATAATCATTAAACCCGAGAGGTTTTAAAAATTGTACTTCAGGCTCCATTTGAATAGCCTTAGACTCAATCATATGCCGTGTACGCGGATGAGTGCTTACTATAATAGGGTATTTGTATTTTAAGGCTATCTGGTTTAAACTATTCATTAAACCGGTGAAATTCTTATCACTAGATATATTCTCTTCCCGATGTGCAGAGACTACAAAATATTTGTGTTGTTCTAATTGTAAACGTTTCAAGACATCCGAACCGTCTATCTCTGGTAAATAATGGGTTAACACCTCAAACATTGGTGAACCCGTTTTGATGATGCGATCAGCTGGTAGCCCTTCTCGCAATAAATATTCTCTTGCGATGTCACTATAAGTCAGATTCAAATCTGAAATATGATCCACAATTTTACGGTTGGTTTCCTCTGGCACTCGCTGGTCAAAACATCTATTGCCCGCTTCCATATGGAATATGGGAATATGACGCTTCTTAGCAGGAATGGCACATAGACAGCTATTGGTATCACCTAAAACAAGAAAAGCATCCGGTTTTACTTGTTCCAACAAGGGATCTATGTTAATTAAAATTTTACCTACAGTTTCTGTAGCAGTTGCTCCGGCTGCATTCAAAAAATGATCCGGCTTTCGTATAGCCAAATCATCAAAGAAAATTTGATTCAACTCATAATCATAATTTTGCCCAGTATGTACAATAATATGTTCTATAGCAGCAGATGCATCTAAAGCAGCCATTACCCTTGCTAAACGAATAATCTCGGGTCTGGTTCCTACCACCGTCATTACTTTAAGTTTAGTGGTTGAGAATTGATGAGTAGTATTTTTATTTTCCATTTTTTGTTTTTAATATTAGGTAACTATACAGCTATTTCATTACAGTCAGTACAA
>NZ_JBNQGD010000256.1:0-614 GCF_050436765.1 Arachidicoccus sp.
CGTAGGTTTTATTTTCTATTCGGATTAAGGCCTTTTTTAAATTGTCAATAAAGGAAATCTGGCGACTAACCATTTGGCTCATTTGTTCCCGTTCCATACTTACAGTGCCATCTTCCATCGTCATGTAACGGCCATCTACGTCGCCACCCATATCGTCTTTACGTGTGATAATACCTTGCAAGTAAGCTACCTCGCGGCTAGCATCTGCTAACTTCTTATTAATCAGCGTCCTAAACTCTTCTAATTCCGCATCAGAATAACGCATCAACACTTCATTATCATCAGTTTTAGCCATTCTATTTTCAAGGGGTTGGTAGAGGGGGGAATAAGGTTTACTTGTTTTCACACTTGTTTTAGGTATTTTTACTTCTTTTAGAGGAACTTCTTTCTTCTTTACAGGTTTCTTTATTGCCACAGGTATATTTTCTTTAATTGTTTTTTTAGCAGGTTCTTTGTGAAGTTTCACTGCAACGACAGGCTTAGCAGTTTTTTGTACAACCGTCTTTGTTACTACTTTTTTTACTTCAGGTTTGACCGGCTTTTTAGGCGCGACTTTTTTAGTAGGTACAACTTTTTTGACTCCGGCATTTTTCTTAACGACCGGTTTCACTACT
>NZ_JBNQGD010000256.1:624-16705 GCF_050436765.1 Arachidicoccus sp.
TGACTTTCTTTGCAGGCACAACTTTTTTTGCTGCAACCTTCTTTACTACAGGCTTAGTCGCTACCTTTTTAGCCGCAGGCTTCACCACTTTTTTAAGCACTGCTTTTTTGGCAGGTACGGTTTTCTTTGCGACAGGTTTAGCTGCTACTTTTTTTGCGATAGGTTTAGATATCGCTTTTTTTGTTGCAGGTTTAGCTGCTTTTAAAGCTGTTTTAGCTTTTGCATTAGCAGTTTTCTTTGTAGTAGCCATACGTTTAACTGTTTTTTATAACACTTATTTTAAGCATAATGTCGTCAATATCAATTTCTATTCCAGTTTCCAAGGAAGAAACAAAAGACACACTATCTGCCAAAAGTTCAGAACAAATATAAAGATTAAATTTCTCAATTGCCGGCCTAATCTTTTCATTGTCAAGGACCTTAACAAAGATACGGTCTGTTAGTTCAAATTTAGATTCTTTTCTGATATTTTGTACACGATTTACAAACATTCTCGCGATACCTTCCTGTTTTAATTCTTCAGAAATGGTAATATCCAATGCTACTGTCAGGTTTCCGTTGCTAGCTACACTCCAGCCCGGTACATCTTCAGCAGTAATAATCACATCCGTCGGACATATTTCAATATTTTCCTCTTCTACACGCAAATTAAACTTTCCCTCCGCTTCCAACGTACTAATATCCTGTTGCGAAAAATTGTCAATAGCTGCGGCTACGGATTTCATTTTCCCGCCCAATCTTTTGCCTAATGCTTTAAAATCGGCTTTAATTTTCTTATGTATAATTCCATGTGCGTCTGTAATATATTCAACTTCTTTGATATTAGTCTCGGATTTTATTAAATCTTCTACTTTTTCTAATTGATTTTGCATTTCAGGATTCAAAACCGGTATCAAAACCTTTTGCAAAGGCTGACGAACGATGATATTTTCTTTTTTTCTTAAAGAAAGAATTAAAGAAGAAAAACTTTGTGCGAGCATCATTCTTTCTTCCAACGAATTATCTATAAAGTCCTCGTTCACCTTTGGAAAATCCGCATGGTGCACACTTTGCACTGTAAATCTATTCGTTACTGCATTTAGATTTCTAAAAATTTCATCACTGAAAAAGGGAGAAAGCGGGGCTATTAATCTCACCAACGTTTCTAAACATTCATATAAGGTCTGATAAGCCGATATTTTGTCCTGTTCGTATTCGCCTTTCCAAAAACGGCGGCGACAAAGACGCACATACCAATTGCTCAAATGCTCATCCACAAATTCTTCAATTGCACGAAAAGCAATGGTAGGCTCATAATCGTCTAGATTATCCGTTACCTTTTTAATTAAAGAGTGCAAACTTGAAAGAATCCATTGATCAATTTCAGGCCGGTCCTTCATCGGGATATTCTCTTCTTTGTAGTCAAATCCATCCACATTCGCATATAAAGCAAAGAATTGATAACTATTGTATAGCGTGCCGAAAAACTTACGCTGCACTTCTTTAATGCCATCTAAATCAAATTTTAAATTATCCCAGGGCGAAGCATTCGTCATTAAATACCAACGCGTTGCATCAGCACTATATTTATCAATCGTTTCAAAAGGGTCAATTGTATTGCCTAAACGTTTAGACATTTTGTTGCCAAATTTATCTAAAACCAAACCGTTAGAAACCACCGTTTTGTAAGCTAATCCCGGATATTTCTCGTCAGAAACGGCTACTCCGGCATTGTCTAATTCTTCCTGCACATCTTCTTTCAACAAAGAACTGATCGCGTGCAAGGTATAAAACCAGCCACGCGTTTGATCCACACCTTCACATATAAAATCCGCCGGATAATTATCGGCAAATTTTTCTACATTCTCAAAAGGAAAATGCCATTGCGCAAAAGGCATCGCACCACTATCGAACCAAACATCTATCAAATCCGATACGCGTTTCATGGGTTTTCCGGAAGCAGAAAGCAGCGTAATCTTATCAACAAAAGGCTTGTGTAAATCCAGGCTTTCCTTACTAAAATCAATACCTGCATTCAACTCTTTTGCTTTCTGTGCTTCTTTTTGCAACTCTTCAATACTTCCAATACACAACTCCTCCCCATCCTCACTACGCCAAACGGGCAATGGCGTTCCCCAAAAACGGCTACGACTCAAGTTCCAGTCCACCATATTTTCTAACCAGTTACCAAAACGACCCTCGCCTGTCGATTTTGGTTTCCAGTTAATGGTTTTATTGAGTTCCACCATTCTGTCTTTTAGTGCGGTGGTCTTGATAAACCAGGCGTCCAACGGATAATACAATATGGGTTTATCCGTCCGCCAGCAATGCGGATAACTATGCTCGTATTTTTCAACTTTAAAAGCAAGGTTTTCCTTCTTCAATTTTACGCAGATATCCACATTTACATCTACATAATCCGGATCATCCTTGTAATTCTTGACAAAACGGTGGCTGAACTCGCCTAGACCATCGATAAACTTACCTTCTCTGTCCACCATTATTAATACCCCTATATCATATTTCTGTCCAATTTTGTAGTCATCTGCACCAAATGCGGGTGCAGTATGCACAATACCTGTACCATCTTCCGTGGTAACAAAATCACCCAATAATACTTTGAACGCATGGGGATTATCGGTTTGGTTGGCTTCAAAAGGCATCAATTGTTCATAAGAAACACCTTCTAAATCTTTCCCTTTGAAAGCTTTTAGTATTTTCCAATCGAAATGTTTTTTCTTGGAAGTACTATTGGAGAATATTTCTGCATCACCTACTTCTAAAGTTTGGTTCAACGGATTCTCAAAATATTTGTGGAATAAGGCCTTTGCCACTACCACATTGATGTCTAATTCTGTATAAGGGTTTTTGGTTTTTACCAGCAAATAGTCAATATTTGGTCCGGCAGTCAAGCCGAGATTGGAAGGCAGTGTCCAGGGCGTAGTCGTCCAAGCCATTAAACCTACTTCACCATCAACGCCCTCAAAAAGAAAATCAGCTTTTTCATTTCGTATTACGTTAAATATCACAGTAGCCGAAGTATCTTTTACATCTTTATAAGTGCCCGGCTGGTTCAGTTCATGCGAACTCAAACCTGTTCCCGCAGCGGGGGAATAAGGTTGTATACTGATACTTTCGTATAACAAACCCTTGTTGTATAATTTCTTCAACAACCACCAAAGCGTCTCAATATAGTTATTGTCAAAAGTGATATACGGATTTTTTAAATCTACCCAATAACCCATTTTAGTGGTGAGTAAATCCCATTCCTTTTTGTAGCGCAGCACCGCTTCACGACATTTCTTATTATACTCTTCTACCGTAATTTTTTTCCCAATATCTTCTTTAGTAATACCCAATTCTTTCTCGACACCCAGCTCAACGGGTAACCCATGTGTATCCCACCCTCCTTTACGTTGTACCTGAAAACCTTGCATTGTCTTATAACGACAAACCATATCTTTAATGGTGCGGGAAATGACGTGGTGAATACCGGGCATACCATTGGCACTTGGTGGCCCTTCATAAAAAACGAAAGACGGCGCGCCCTGTTTTAAAGCAATGCTTTTCTCAAATGATTGTTGAGACTGCCATTTTTCCAGTATCTCTCTTTCGATACTGGGTAAATTCAATGAAGAAAACTCTTTATATTTATTAGCCATAGATGATTTTAGCCTAAAATTTCGATAAAATGTGGGCAAAGTTACGGATATTTTACGATTTATCGTATGAAGGAAATGCTAAGATATGGAGGTATTTGTCTCATTTTGTCCTTAGAGCTGGAGCGATTAAGCTGAACCCAAAGGTTTTATAGCCTGAAACGTCCTGTACAGGTTTTAAGGAGCTTTCCTTCCCCGGCTTTCGACCAAAGTGGCAGGAAGGTTACTGTTGCTGCTCTACCCACCGGTGACTGGGGGTTGTCTTTTCATTAAAGCAAAATTGACCTTATCATCAAGCACAAAGTGACAACCCTCGGTCGCGGTTTCCTTGCTACAACCTGAATCCAGAAAAAATTTCATATATAACTCTTCCGGACATTTACCGTTCAAGATTTACATGGTGATACCCAGGAAACTCCTTTTACACAAGGCCTCTAAATAGCTGTGTGTAAATGAATTGTTCAAAGGCGGACGGATTTAAGCTTACCATTTAAAACTGTCTCAAGATAAAACAAGTATTATTTTAAAGCGCTTAAATGCGCTTTCACAAAATCTAAAATCTCTGTTTTGCCCAACAATGTATATTTTTGCTTTATGCCTACAATGCGCAAAATTATCAATGATCCGGTCCATGGTTTTATCACCATCAATCACCCACTTTTATTTAAAATAATTGAGCACCCGTATTTTCAGCGGTTACGACGCATAAAACAGATGGCTATGGCGAGTTTTGTATATCCTGGTGCAGTGCATACGAGGTTACATCATGCATTGGGAGCTTATCATTTAATGTGCTGCGCCATAAAAGAATTGAAAGACAAAGAGGTTGTTATTTCGCAGCAGGAAGAGCTGGCTGTAAAATGCGCCATTCTTTTACATGATATCGGACACGGTCCTTTCTCTCACGCTTTGGAACATATTTTAGTGCAGGGCGTTCATCACGAAAGTCTAAGCTTGCAGATTATGCAAGTGATGAATGATGAGTTTAACGGAGAACTTGATTTAACAATCGAAATTTTCACAGACAAATATCATAAACCCTTCCTCCATCAACTAATCAGCGGACAGTTAGATATGGACAGAATGGATTATTTATCCCGAGATAGTTTTTTTACCGGCGTTAGTGAGGGCGTTATCGGCTATGACCGTATTTTGAAAATGTTGGCAGTAAAAGACAATCAACTGGTGGTGGAAGAAAAAGGCGTGCATAGTGTTGAAAAGTTTTTAATTGCCCGTCGGCAAATGTATTGGCAGGTTTACTTACATAAAACGGTTCTCTCAGCAGAAAAAATGCTCGTGCATATCCTTAAAAGGGCAAGGATCATTTTTGATGAAACCGATAAAAACATCGTTCTAAATTCACCACTTGATTTTTTCTTCGGGAAATTTGACGGAAACATAGACCGCGAATCGCTGAATTTATTTTGTCTGTTAGATGATAGCGATATTGAATGTGCCATTAAAAAATGGAGTCACCATCCGGATAAAGTCTTGTCCACTTTGAGCACTTGGTTGTTAAACAGGGTATTGTTAAAATGTAAGTTACAAACACATCCTTTCGAGCAAGATTATATTAACGAAAAAACGGAAAAAATAGCCGCAAAATTCAATTTAACGCAACAGGAAGTGGCTTATTTTGTTTTTACCGGAGATACAACCAATACAACTTATCAACTGGGCGATGAAAATATTTTGATACTTTTTAAAAATGGTCGTGTTCAAGAAATTTCGTCTATCGAAAATGCCCTTATACAGCAAACAGTTTCTACCCCAATAAAAAAATTCTACATTTTTTTTCCAAAAGGACAAACGCCTGTAACCATATAAAACAAATTATCATTCATGCAGTTTTCAGCAGCACAAATAGCCGGCTTTATTAATGCTCAAATAGAAGGAAATCCGGAGGCTCAGGTGAAGGGTTTCAACAATATCGAAGCGGCAAAAGAAAATGATCTCAGTTTTTTAGCCAATCCGAAATATGAAACTCTTTTATATAAGTCCGAAGCCTCTGTTGTCATTGTAAATAAAAGCTTAGTACTGAAAAGCCTGGTGACTCCTACACTTTTACGTGTAGATGATCCGTATGCTGCTTTTGCTACTTTACTTAAAGTATATGAGGACATGCGCAGTAAAAAGTTGAATGGCATTCAAGTTAACAGCTATGTTGATGAAACGGCCGAAATTGGCGAGGACGTTTATATTGGCTCCTTTTCTTACATCAGCGAAAAAGCCGTTATCGGAAAAAGTTCAAAAATATATCCCGGATGTTTCGTTGGAGAAAATGTACAGATCGGCGAAAACACTATTTTATATCCCGGTGTCAAAGTCTACCATCAGTGCATCCTGGGAAATAACATAATTGTGCATGCCGGAGCAGTAATTGGGGCAGATGGTTTTGGCTTTACGCCGCAGCGGGATGGCAGTTATCAAAAAGTGCCCCAGATTGGTCACGTGATTATTGAAGACAATGTAGAAATCGGAGCCAACACAACCATTGATCGAGCTACCCTCAATGCAACTATTATAAGAAAAGGGGTAAAAATTGATAACCTGGTCCAAATTGCACACAACGTGGAATTAGGTCAAAACACCGGTATTGCAGCACAGGCAGGCATTAGCGGCAGCACCAAAATCGGCAAAAATGTAATGATAGCTGGTCAAGCCGGCATAGCCGGACATTTGGAAATTGATGATAAAACAATCATTACCGCACAAAGTGGTATAGGGAAATCAGTAAAGACAGAAAATAGTATTCTTTCCGGGTCCCCTGCTTTTGACCACTCGGCCAGGAGGCGTAGTGAAGTCGTTTACCGCCATCTTCCGGAACTTGAAAAACGCATTTTGGAATTGGAAAAGTTGGTAAAAGAATTGTCAAAACAATAATTATATCCTCTTTACCAATAAACATGACGTAAATTTGCACCTTCATTAAACGTTCAAAAAGCAATTTTTGTATTAATTTAGAAAATCATTTATCCTAAATAACCCTATCAAAACCGGTTAAAGAGGCTTTATTACTTATTTAGATTATGAAAGAACACTTCAATCCGAACAAGCAACATACGATTAGTAATGCAGTAAATATTAGCGGTACAGGCTTACATACCGGCGCCTTAGTCGACATGAAGTTAAACCCCGCAAATCCTGGTTTTGGTATTCAGTTTCAACGTGTAGATTTACAAGGCAAGCCCGTTATTAAAGCCGATTGCGACTTAGTGACCGATACAAGCCGTGGAACAACCTTGCAGGTAGGGGAAGCGCGCGTTTCTACCGTAGAGCATTTATTGGCTGCATTGGTAGGAATGGGCATTGATAATGCTTTGGTTGAATTGAACGGTCCTGAAATCCCCATAATGGATGGAAGTGCCCAACCTTTTGTGGAAATCCTGGAAGAAGCAGGAGTGGAAGAGCAAGAAGCAGCTAAAATATGGTATAGTATTGATGAAAATATTTATCATTACGATGAAGAGAAACGTGTAGAGATGGTCGTGATGCCTTCTGCCAATTTCAGCGTCACCGCTTTAATTGATTTTAACAGTCCGGTATTGGGTACCCAGTATGCACAACTTAAAAACATTCGCGATTTTAAATCTGAAATAGCTTCTTGCCGCACTTTTAGTTTTTTACACGAATTAGAAGCCTTGCTTGACCATAACTTAATTAAGGGTGGCGATATTAATAATGCTATCATTGTCGTGGACAGACCCGTCACGGACAAAGAAATGGAGCGTTTGGCTAAAGTCTTTAAGCGAGATAAAGTAGAAGTAAAAAGTAGCGGTTACCTCAATAACGTAGAATTACGTTTCCCAAACGAGCCTGCTCGTCACAAATTACTGGATATCGTCGGCGATTTGGCATTAATTGGTTATCCCATTAAAGGACGCATATTAGCCAATAGACCTGGGCATAGTTCCAATGTAGCTTTTGCCAAAGTCATCAAAAATCATATCAAAAAAAATAGACACGTAAAAGATGTACCTGTTTATGACTATATGCAACCTCCGGTTTATTCAATAGAGCAAATTGAAAAAACCTTACCTCATCGTTATCCGTTTTTATTGGTAGATAAAATAATAGACCTTACCGATACTTCCATAGTTGGGGTAAAAAACGTAACTTTCAATGAACAGTTTTTTCAAGGACATTTTCCGGGAAATCCTGTAATGCCGGGCGTGTTGCAAATCGAAGCCTTGGCGCAGACAGGCGGTATTTTGTGCATTAATCTTATGGGTGAGGGGACTTATGATACTTATTTTCTAAAAATTGATAATTGTAAGTTTAAACAGATGGTAAGACCCGGTGATACTTTACTGCTAAAAATGGAACTGAACGGGCCAATACGTCGTGGGTTATGCGATATGCACGGAACAGTTTACGCCAATGGCAAAGTAGCTACAGAAGCCGACATGGTCGCACAAGTAGTGAAAAGGCAATAAGGTCAGACCATATTTTATAAAAGATTTATTTCAACGAAAAGAGGACTTATACAATGGATATAGTAAAATTAACAGAGAACGAACGCTTAGAACTGGGACTTGAACTGATATTTCAGAAGCAATATCAGGTACCGGGTTCTATATATTCTAGTATTAGTTGCTATTCCTTTGATGGGGACTGGATGAAGCAGGAGAATGGGATGCTGGCATATAACATTCAGGAAGATGAAAATGACAAAAACAGAAAACTAAATCTTAGATTTTGCATCAGCGGGAACAGATATTGCAACAATGACAATTGTACGAAATGCAAGATCAAGAGCATGGGCGTCTGCGACCAATCAAGTAATATGGTAAGTTTATTCGAATTTAGCTTTACTCCAAACTACCTTACCCAGTTCTTAGGCAGCACCAAAGCCATGAATAAAAAAGAAAAAGTATTATCCTTTCAATACAAGACTTCATTCACCAAATTGTTTCCTGTTTGCCCACAGCAACGTAATACTTTATCGGCGTTGATCGAAGGAAATTATTCCGGTGCTATGGAAAACATTTTCATCAATTCAAAAATTCATGAAATACTACTCTATAGTATGGAATGTTTAGTGGATGAAAAAGGGAAATCCGCCTTTAGTTGTCGCTTCTTGGCAGATGATAAAGGCATAGATAAAATACATTTAGCAAAAAAGATTTTACTCGAAAACCTCGACTCCCCTATTACTATTAAGGAGCTAAGTAAAAAAGTGGCTATCAACGAATGCTATTTAAAGAAAGGGTTCAAAGAAGTATTTGGTACAACTATTTTCGATTTTTACCAGCAACAAAGAATGGATCATGCCAAATATTTGCTCTATCAAAAAGGCCTCAACGTCACAGATGTAGCCGCTCTTTTGGGCTATTCATCCATCTCACATTTTTCTTCTGCATTCAAAAAACAAACAGGGATTAAGCCTTGCGAATTATTGTTGCGCTAATAGCTATTACTTTATCGCCGCCAGGTATACTCTTGTATCAGTTTTACGGCCGCTTGCACCGGATTATCAAAAGGCTTTTGTGGATTTTTATCCCCGTTTTGAATCCATTCCTCTTCCCATTTATTAAGATTAAATTTAGTATGATTTATTTTTGCATCTAATTTATTTCTTAACCTGGGCAAATAATAAGAGCCAATCAATCCGCCCCACATTTTTGCTGCATAGTCTCCTACACCCGGACCCCAGGTAGTAATAATTCTTCTTGCATCCTGCGCATAATATTTTTTCTCCGCCTCATTTTTACCAAAAGCTCTTGCGAAATCTACCCAGCGCTGCAAACGGTCGTTGGGATGCGAAAGTAATAGTCTGTCTGTATTTTCGAGAATAGAATAGACTTTGTTTAATTGATTCTGTTTTGCAGCTCCTTTTAATTGCGAGGCATTTCTGACCAAAGAATCCGCGACCAGGCTTAAATACTGCGCTGATAATTCTATTGCATCGTTTTTATATAGAACAGATTTCTTACAATCATTGGCACAAGCCAAAAACCGTTGAACACCTATAAAAAATTGGGGACTCTTATTTACCGTTTCACTTGACTGATAGTCAAAACGGGGATGGTCAGTAAAGGTACTATAACAGGATTGTAAGAAGTTTTGATATGCTTCTTTCATATTGTTGTCATATGCGCCATAGCGGTTAATGCAGTAATTCTTCACCCAGGTATTTAGATCTATTTTTTCATCACGCCAGCCCATATCTGAAAGCAACTCATAAATCAATTCATTATTTTCGATACCTTCCGGCGCAAACCCAAAGCCTATTAAATGTCCTTTATCTTTGTATTGCAGGGCCGTAATAGGCGCTTCAGCGTAAGTTTTTAAAATACCATTCCACGGCGTTCCGCCACCCATATTGGGTATAAAGGAATAAATCCACATTTTATTAGAGAATCCCTTGAAATATTTCCAGGAAGGCTCAATATGCCAAAAATTGAGGTTATAATCGTTTGCCAAATCAAGGAACAAAACCTTATCATCTGGTGTTTTGCTTACCAAAGCATTTAATCGCGCCGGACTCCAGTCTGCATGTTGGTAACCAAATGTCCAACCCTGCATTGTCCATACCGCATCTTTATCCCCTTGTTTGATAGATTGATAAACGACATCACCATATTCTGAAAGTTGCTGTTGGAACGCTTCTTCAGTTTCTCCTTGTGTACGTGGCACTTCCATTTCATTAAAACTGTCGGCAAGGAAGAATGTTCCTTTGCCAAATTCCTTTTCCCACTCCTGCACAAATAATTTCCCGATTTCAATAAATAGCTTTGCATTGTCTTTATTGGGTAACAAAATAGCAGAACGATTTTTCTTAGGGAAACTACTAATCCAGACTATCGGAGTAACTTTTGCATGGGGGTAAACTTTGGTAATTTCTTGGGGCACAAAACCAGCAAATGCCTGGATGATGGGTGTCATCTGCAATTCGTGCATCCTATCCAATACTTTATGTGTAAGCGCAATTTGTTGTTTGTACCAGGAAGCGGGCGCAGGGCCATCCCAACCGGTAAGGTTACCCATTCGATTCCAAGGCTGAAAAGCCGGACCAGGGAAAAAATTGCGAATTGCATCGTCGCTTATTCCCATTTTTTTAAATACACGATACATAATTGCTTCATAGGCATTATTCATCACTAACATGTCCATCCCGTGTAAAGCCATCCAATCTAACTCCTTTTGCCATCGATCCCAGCCCCAATAAGGTGTGCTGTACCCATGGGTCACCACATTCATATAATAATGGTATTGATACGGTGAGACCAATTTTTTCTCAGGAACCTCCTTCCAATTACTTGCAATATTTAAGTTACTCCCACCCCAAGTTATCATTCCCTGCCGGGAATTTTTTAGATAGTCATAAAAGCCATGACATAAGGCTACAGATGAGTTCCCACTAATATAGAGTTGGCCATTTTCTGTTTTGTAGGAAAATTCGCCTTCGAGGCTTTTCGTTTCACTGACAGAAAAATTGATTTTATCAGCAATCGTCCGGTTAATATCACGTGCGATGACTTCTTTAGCCTGTTTAATTATTTCCTTGGAAGACAGATTTTGCGCCGCAATAAATGTCGCCGGCAGCAAAGAGAAAAAAAGAAATAGTACAAGGCTACGCAACCATTTGAGCATCGAAATAGTTTTTAATGATCATAAAAAAGTTCAAGTAAATTTATATTTTACGGCTTCATCTCCCGTAATGCAAAAACCTTTTCTTTCCCTTCCTGATTAAAAATATCTTTCAACTTCAACACGACGAAATAAGTTTTTGCATCGGTACCCAGTTTCTCTACGTTCAATAAAACACTGCGCGTATCCGGATTCAGTCCCTTGGCTGTAGCAATAGGATTTCCTTGTGCACCTCGATTGTCATATAATGATACTTCATAATTCAATTGCGGAGCCGAGGCTAAATCTATGGACCAATTTACATACACCTGTTTTTTCTCTTTATCGTAATAGGCACCCAAATCATAAATATTAACTGGCGAAATATTTTCAGGTTTAGTATCATTACTTGTTACGGGAAATTTTATTTTATTTCTTGTGATCACTTCAGGACCACAAGAGGTGAGTTTTATGCCATCGTTATGGTATGCTTCGGCATTCCAAAAACCTTCTCCGGCATCCGCTGTAAGTGTATCCGGTTTTTGCCAGTCACCTTTTGATGTTAGCATCCAATAACTTTTGTAATAGGAGACGCGACTGTGTTTGCGGTTATCTGCAAAGTTTTCTAAGAAACTGGAAATGCCGGGTTTCAACTTTGCATCGGCCTGGGGAACTGTGAAAGTCACGAAATGGCGCCATTGCTTCTTGGCTTGGTCATAAATAAAATAGCCTACCTGGGTGCGATCTCCGCCCGTGTACCATCGGCGAACGACCTGAGTGTACCATTTTGCGGGAACCCAGCCAAAATCAGTATGAGAATGCAACCCTGTACCTTCATTACCAAATCCGCCAATAAAAGTTTCCGGATCCTTATATACCGCTTCTATTTGAATCTTATTGGGATAATCCCACACAGAAAAGATATTGTTGAGCGGCCGACTCATGGTGCCGTCAGCATTATTATTTTGTAAACCGCAATAGCCGCCACTTTCCCCCAATCCAAACTGAATGGCGCAAGTATAGGTATATTGTGTATTCCCATCGGCGGGAATCATCACGTCATCCATCAATAAATCGGCTGTTGCTGTCTTATCTGAAAATTGTGCCCCAATATAAGGCCCCCATTTCGGACAGGACTGCGCTTTTAATAAAAAGGGAGTTGAGATAAAATACAGCATTACAATAATTGAAGTAGTTCTATTTTTCATTTTGATTTTTTATACAAAAATTTACAAATCCTTTATTTGCTGATCGCTTAAAACTTTATTCCAAACCTTTAATTCATCTATCTTTCCAGAAAAACCACCTACGCTTTTTAATGGGAAAAATAATGTTTCTACTTTGCGAACTTTCGATTTCCTCTCGTTATTAAACTGGATCCAGCGGTCGTATAATTTGTCCTGTAATTTTCCGTTTACATACAAACTTGTTCCTTTATTTGTTCCTGTGATCACAATATGGGTCCAGGTATTTGTAGGAACTTCATAATTAAAATTAAAATTGTAGCCATCTCTGGAAAAACCTAGGTACTGCGTATTACCTTGTTTAAGTTTTACCACAGAATTTTCAGAAGAAAAAATTGGCACATTTTTCTTATTGTCGGCAGAGGGGTTTACCCAAAAAGAAATAGTATAATCGTATCCAATTTCGTCGTAAGGTAACGTCGCATAACTGCTATTACCGGTAAAAGTAAGGGCGTTCCCTTTTATTCCTCGTCCGTAAGAAGCATTAACCGTTCGAATGCCCTTTTCTTTTTCATCAAAATGAAAATCGGCCACCAAAGTATTGGGTTGTCCTATTTTTCCACGCATGTTCAAGGATGGCCCTTCACCAATATTTTTACTTTGAAGTGCAAAATCTTTATAAGATAAGAACGTCTTTTTGCCACCCCACATTTTTTGCGCCAATACCTGAACAGCCGGGAAAACACGATCATTGACGTCCTTTTCGCTAATACCATTACCGACAACATCATTCCATACCGCAAAGGCACCTCCAATAATAGTAGGATCTCCGGGTTCAAAACTAACATTGCCAATCATAGAGGGAGACCATTTATTGTAAAGGTTTTTTAAGTCAAGATAATCATAATAATATCCGGCAGCAGGTACAATATACAACCAGCCATCGGGCGTACTTATCTGCCTGTATCCTAGTTTCTTCATTTCTACTGGATTAGCATAACCATTATACCAGCTATTCATTGTTACATTTTTCGAGGTAACAGGCGTAGTCCCTTCCGCATGAGTTAGCGCTCCCCAAACTCTCACTTCTTTTCCAAAACCTTGTACATATTTTATAAAGTGATCAGTAAAAGCACGAAAAGCTTCGGCATCTCTTTTGTCATACTCATCTGTACCGATATCCACTACCTTCCCGGTAAATACCGGATTTGGTCCTGACAAATACTCTTTAAGCACATTCTCAATGACTTTGTAAGTAAGAGGATTGTGCAAGTCCAGGTGATCCATTCCATATTTTTTACTACCTATTGCAGGAAATGCTTTTGTAAAAGCCAACGAGTGTGCAGGCACATCTATTTCGGGTACAATTTGGACTGCATACTCATCTGCTAGTTGTTCTAAATCCCGAAACTGCTCTTTGGTGTACGATTCTCCTTTTGTAGCAAGATTGGGATACGTATCATTTTCCAACCGGAAACCGGAATAAGTACTGTCCCAATTGTTCCCAAAATATTCTATAAAACCATTGTCGTTTAAATGAATATGAAAAGTATTCATTTTATAATAAGAAAGTAGCTTTACATAATCACGCAAAAAAGATAACCGGAAAAACTTGCGCCCGTCATCTAGTATAAAACTACGCACGCCAAACTCAGGATAATCCCTTGCAATACCTTTGGGAATAGATTTATTTTGTTCTAACAATTGCATTAAAGTACGTGTACCCCAAAATAAGCCTTGATATTTTGTTGCGCTGATGGTGATAAAATTATCTACTTTAAAATAATATCCCTCTTCGCCTATCGCCGTATCTTTCTCATGCAACGTCAAATACACATCCCCTTTTTTGGGAGTTCCACTGACTATTTTTAAATGTAATCCGGCTTGAGCAGCTATATCTTTTTGCAAAATGTCCGCGGCTTTTTGCACGCTGTTTCTATCACGTGGATCTATTATTATTTTTGATGATCTTTTTAATTCAAAATTACCAGATCCGCCATGCCATTCACGCAAAGCAGGTATGACAAATGGCCGTGCATTGGTGCCCTCGGAAGAAAATTTACCGGGAACAATCACCGTTTTAGACAAATCTTGCGTAACCGTATCGTCTCCATTTTTTATTAACTGAAAATACAAACTTAGTCTTGTGTCCACCAAAGGCTTTGTAATACTTCCCGTACTATCGATAATAGCATTATGATCGCTTCCCTTTAATAATAAATGATACCCTTTGGGGGCTTTGGGAAATTGAACATGTGTATCACCGGGCTGAATCGCTGCAATTTCAGCAATATCAAATTTCGAACTTTTTTCTTGCTGTGCCCTAGCCGATGTAGCAATAACAAACAGTAATAAAAATAGATAAATTCTTTGTTGTAAGATTTTCATTTAATTAAACAATTTTTCAAAAAGGAACCTACAAGTTAAGGATTTACTGCATTTTCTACACACGCAACCGATTGTTTAAAATACAAAAGCATCTCACCCGAAGGTGAAATGCTTTTGCAAAATTTAGCAATATCGATTTATCCCAATTCAGGATATAAAACAAATTGCTCCATAAATTGATTCACTTCTTTTCTTACCGATTGAATGATGTTTTCGTCTTCTGCGTTCATCAATATCCGATCTACTTTATCTGCGATGAATTGCATGTGTGATTCTACCATCCCGCGCGTGGTAATAGCAGCTACGCCAAAGCGCACTCCAGAAGTCACGAATGCCGTTCTATCATCAAAAGGCACCATATTTTTATTAGCAGTAATCTCTGCTTTTACCAGAGCCTGTTCTGCTTTTTTACCACTGATATTTTTGTTACGCAGGTCAATCAACATCAAATGATTGTCTGTACCGCCACTGATAATATTGTAATTCTTATCTACAAAAGCTTTAGCTAATGCTTGTGCATTTTTCAAAATCTGGTTGGCGTATTGGGTATAATCATCTGAAAGGATCTCACCAAAAGAAACAGCTTTAGCAGCTATTACGTGTTCCAATGGACCGCCCTGAATCCCAGGAAATACAGCTAAGTCTAACAATGAGCTCATCATCCTTGCGTTACCCTTATTATCTGTTTGACCAAAAGGATTTTCAAAATCATTACGCATCATTATAATACCACCACGGGGGCCCCGCAAGGTTTTATGCGTAGTAGAAGTAACAATATGACAATGATCAAATGGATCGTTCAACAATTTTTTCGCAATCAATCCGGCCGGATGTGCTATATCTGCCATCACCAAAGCGCCAACTTCATCAGCAGCCTTGCGAATGCGCGCATAATCCCAATCGCGGCTGTAAGCACTGGCACCACAAATAATTAGCTTGGGTTTCAGTTCACGTGCTTGCTTTTCCAACATTTCATAGTCTATAAGACCGGTTTCTTTCACTACCCCATAGAAATGCGCCTCATATAATTTACCGCTATAATTTACGGGAGATCCGTGAGTAAGATGTCCGCCCATACTTAAATCTAAACCGAGAATCCGATCCCCTGGTTTTAATACTGCCAAATGTACGGATGCATTGGCTTGTGCGCCACTATGCGGCTGCACATTGGCATAACCGATACCAAATATCTCTTTCAGGCGGTCAATGGCTAATTGTTCGGTCTGATCTACAATTTCACAACCTGCATAATATCTTTTACCTGGATACCCTTCGGCGTATTTATTCGTAAGTACTGTT
>NZ_JBNQGD010000257.1:0-1147 GCF_050436765.1 Arachidicoccus sp.
TGCTATGATGACTATTGGCTTTTTAGGCTTTATAGTTTGAGCACATCATATGTACACGGTGGGTTTAGATGTTGATACGAGAGCTTATTTTACAGCGGCTACTATGATTATAGCTGTCCCAACTGGTGTTAAAATATTTAGTTGAATTGCTACTATTTGAGGGGGCCGTGTTAACCAGTCCGCCGCTATGCTTTTTTCTTTGGGCTTTGTTCTTTTGTTTTGCATTGGTGGTTTAAGCGGCGTCATACTAGCTAACGCGGGTTTAGACGTTGCTTTTCATGATACCTACTATGTTGTGGGGCATTTTCATTATGTTTTATCTATGGGCGCGGTTTTCGCAATGTTTTCTGCGTTTTATTACTGGTTCGAAAAATTGACCGGGAAACATTACAATGAGGTCATAGCTAAAATACATTTCTGAACTTTTTTTATTGGCGTTAATTTAACGTTTTTTCCTATGCATTTTTTAGGTTTAGCCGCCATGCCTAGAAGAATTTCTAATTATCCGTTTACGTATTCAGAATACAATTTTTGAGCGTCATTTGGTTCTTCTATATCTGTTATTAGCGTTGTTGTCTTTTTCGCCGGATTTATTGATGCCTATATTAACTCAGAAAAAAATAAGGAGTTTAATAAAGAATTATCTAATCCGGACGCCGAAGGTTTTTACGCGGTTGAGGAGTGATCTACTATCGCGCGTGACAGGTTTTTAGATTGACGCGAAAGGGTTAACTCGAGAAATTCTAATGGGTTTTTGCCAGGACTTTTTTTGCTAAAAATGAAAGCTCATAACTCTTGATGAGAGGGTTATTACTATACTACGGAGCCGAACCCGTATTCTATGCCTCATATACCAAGCATAGTAAGCGGGAAGCAAGTTCTTAGGGATTTTGGCCAGTATCCATATGAGGACATAGTGAACATGATAAATAACAGGCCCTCACACTGCCCGGAATATAGATATAATTTTTCTACTTCTGCTACTAACGTAATGGACGCTATAGTTGATTTGCACAATGACATAATGTTTTTTCTTGTAGTTATAATAGTAATTGTAACCTGGATGTTGTTTGCCGCTGTAATCGAGTTTAGGGAACATAAATTTGAGGAGCCGTATTACGGCTTTAATGATGAGTCATCAAACGTG
>NZ_JBNQGD010000257.1:1157-2463 GCF_050436765.1 Arachidicoccus sp.
TCAACAACAAAACCTAGCGGAATATAAGAAATTATTGCTATACCTTCTTTCGTTTTATTGTACACGATGAATGAGCCGCAGTCAGAGCCTATAGCGACTCTCAAAGTGACGGGGAATCAATGATACTGAAAATACCAATATTCTTTTTCTTTCACCGATAAAGAAAGTGCTAAAACGGATAATTTAGATTTTGGCGTTCTTTTAGCTTCTGCCGCTGCGGAGAGAAATGGGTTATTCGGGTTGGAGGCTGTTCTTGATATCTCTAAGCTTAAAGCAGATTTGAATATCTGGCGCAACTCTTTCAGATACGAATTTTTATGGGATTTTATAGATATGTGGGATAACAAAACGCCCAAAAGAATAGAAATAGAAGCTTACATGGTAGCGGGTGTAGCCGCTGGCCCTTCTATATTCCCTGAATCCGCTATAGATGATTATGACGCGGCGTTAGGGGAATCCAGGGTGAATTCGGATTTAAGGTTAAACTACTTGTTGGAAACCAGCAATTTTATAGCTTTCCCTCAGGATGAAACTGTTCGTGTTTTGGTAACGTCTGAGGATGTTATACATAGCTGAGCTGTTCCTTCTTTCGGTGTAAAAGTGGACGCGGTTCCAGGCAGGCTTAATCAAGTTTTTGTTAATGCTTATGACGATGGCGTTTTTTACGGTCAGTGCAGCGAAATATGTGGTGTGAACCACTCTTTTATGCCCATAAAGGTAAGAGTTATGAGTAAAAGTTGTTTTTATAATTGGTTGCTTTTTAGGTTTACTTCCGTAAAAAAATAGTATGGCAAAAAAAGTCATAAAAAAAGATTTTTTGGATATCCACAAAAGGTTTTCTGTGCATGTTTCATTTTCTAAGCGCTCCATTCGCCTTCTTTTATTGTCTGAAAAGGGGGTAATAGCCTGGAAAACGTCAAGGTCAGAAAATTTTTTTAGAAAAGCTAGGGTTACACGTATCACCGCTTCTCATATAGGTATGCTAATGGGTGCACACATGAAGTCGTTGGGCATAAAAACTTGTGGGATTGTGCTAACGGGCGCTGGTAGAAAATCTTTTAGTAGAGCGTTATTGTTTAGTCTCGTGGACGCAAGCGCCGTTTCAATCGTTACAGTCGAGTTAAAACAGAGCATACGGTTTGGTGGTACTAAACTTTCAAAAAGAGCTAGGAAATAAGCGAGTAGTGCGTTTTTAGTTTTGCCGATTTCAATTAGATGCTAGTACTACAAAGTGTAATTTCTGAGTTATCTCTTGATGTCAAAAAAAGCAGTTTTGTGGATACTACGTTGTTATCATCGAATTGTT
>NZ_JBNQGD010000258.1:0-1806 GCF_050436765.1 Arachidicoccus sp.
GCAATGTGCGAGCAGTAGTAGCTAAGAGTGGTAGGTCTTTGGAAGTAAGAGGATACAGCGATTATTATCCATATGGTATGGTCTTACGCAGTGGAGGCACCGATTACCGCTACGGCTACCAGGGAGCTTATGCCGAGAAAGACGGTGAAACCGACTGGAACGCTTTTGAGCTAAGGATGTATGATAGCAGAATTGCCAGATGGCTGACGACAGACCCTGCCGGTCAATATTACTCACCGTATATAGCAATGGGGAATGACCCTGTGAATGGTGTAGATAAAGATGGAGGAGAAGATACACCGCCTGATTGGTATGCCCATCAAAATGGGGACGGTTCAATCAGTACATTTCATTGGGAGGGTCATCATGAACAGGAAGCAACAGCAGCAGGTCAATTATATGTCAATGTCGCAGGAGATGATCAATCTGCAGATGTGGCAATGAGTGGCGCTCAAGCATTTTTTAGTCGTTCTCCAGAGTTCAGAGGTTTTCAGAGGTATACTGATATGAACAGTATCATGACCTTTGATCAAAGAATGGCTTTTCATCAGGATCAAAGAAATGCATGGTTAGAAGCAAATCCTTATTTTAAGAACCATCCGTATG
Organism: Arachidicoccus sp.; assembly: GCF_050436765.1. Classification (NCBI taxonomy): domain Bacteria; kingdom Pseudomonadati; phylum Bacteroidota; class Chitinophagia; order Chitinophagales; family Chitinophagaceae; genus Arachidicoccus; species Arachidicoccus sp. The sequence goes on from NZ_JBNQGD010000258.1 coordinate 607, forward strand.
ATCCGCCGCTGGGCAATGATTTAGTTGGTCAGGCTTTTGGAATGTATGCAGGTGGCAAGACGCTTGGATTGATTGGGAAAGGTTTAGGAGCTGCATTCACAGCCGCTAAAACAGGGACAACAGTGATTGGTGAAACCATGGATCGTGTAATTGATGCAGCGGCTAAAATACCTGGGGCAAGAATTCTAAATACGATGCCTGAATTTACGGGTACCGCAGATCAGATAACTAGCCAAATGATGCAATACAATCGTAAATGGATATTGAACGAAATGCGAAGTGGACGAACAATTTTAGATATAGGTTTGGATGCGAGTCGAACTAAGAGAAGTATATTTTATGAAATGGAACAAAATATGCTACAAAATTATCAAAAACTACATCCTGGTTCATTAAACATACTAAAACCATGATAGACGGAAATAAGTACATAGAGGTAGTAAAAATTTATTTCCATTTTCTTATTACAGAGTTTGGATTTAAAGTTTCAGAAGAAATAAATAACGGTAATTTTTTTTACAGGCTTCGATATATAAATAAAATTAAAGCGGTAACCGTTTCTTATGAAAACATAGAGAATTATTTATCTATATTCATCTCTATATTACAAAATGGCGAGTTGCCAGATTACGATGATAAGACAAAAACGCTGCATTTAAACAAACTTAATATCCAAATTTTATCAAGTATAGATAAAAGTGAAGTCCAATTAAACAATGACTGCTTTGCTAAATTTAATCCAAAGAATGAATTGGAAAGAAAATTATTGAAGTCGGCAAAAGAATTACGATTATGTCTAAAACATTTTGATGAGTATATAATATAAAACATTATATTTATATTCGTTAAAACACCTGTCAGGAAAGAGTTGTAGCTGATTTCAGAATAGCAAACAATAGCATAATAGAATTCAGGAAATCGCTATAATCTAAATTTCTGGGCTAAAAAGGACATTTAATAGATAAGCTTTATCAGTTGGTGTTCCAAATGTATAAAGAAGTAAGTTCTGTGAAGTAAGGTAAATACGGCATATCCAATGTACGTGCGTTGGTAGCCAAAAGCGGTAGTTCTTTTTTAGCCGTTGTTGGTCTTAGCGCAGCGGAGACCAACAACAAAAGAATAAACTGGCTGTTGACAATGTGCGTGCAGTAGTAGCTAAAAGCGGAAGTTCTTTGGAAGTAAGAGGATACAGCGATTATT
>NZ_JBNQGD010000259.1:0-16969 GCF_050436765.1 Arachidicoccus sp.
TTAGGAACACTCTGTTCGTTCTGCTGCTGTTTATTTTCTGTCAACACTTTATTTAAAGAAGCTAATTGTTGATAAGCCTCTTGCACTTTATTATGACTGATGGAACGGACATTGGGAACTGCGTTATTAGAAGGGGCATACGAGTCAGCACTAGGTAAAATGGCCCCATTCACGACAGACGCTTGCTGCGTCGCTTTAGCTTCCTTCGTCGCTTGTGTATAGAACTGTAACTTCGTTCAGTTGCTGTCTGCATTAGGTCTTGCCTGTGGCAAAGAAAGATTGGGCCCGTCTTGCTTGCTGGAATGGACGACTGTTTTTTGTTTACCAATGAAGCCCATTGACCAGAGGAGTAGGGTGATAAATGGAAGGACGATGATCGGAAGGGCTAAAAAGAATTTTCCTTTTCTTTTTAAGATTGCTCTTTCTGTTTCTTGTAGGGGATGTTGCATGTTATTTTTATTAAAAGTTGCTATTCAATTTATTTTTGAGCGTTAGTAAGCTGTCCATTAATCCGGGCCGCCGGGTGTGCAGACTATCCAGTAGCCTTTCGCCTGAAGCCGTAGCTTTCAGGCTGTCCAAAAAATTGTAAAGCAATGTATTTCGCTTCTGAGGTTGACTATGGTAACCCCCCTTAGTTATTTGGATATGCGCCGGAACAGTTATCTGCTTTAACGGCGGCATATCCTTTTTTGCCTGGTAAAATAGCAGATTAAGGCTGCTAAAGACTAAACAGAAGCCGAGCAATGCCATTCATTGTTTTTTGGTGGAAAGTCTGGAGAACTTCGTTTGGAGTCGGGCGGCAAAGGCTCTAAAATGCCTTTCAATGGCGACTTTTTGTGGGCCAAACAGATCAGCCCTCTCTTTTAAGGGAGCTCGTTTTGCTTTGAATATTTCAAGCATTATTTATCGGTTTAAGGTCTGCAAATCTTTATTTTCTTTGATCTCCCAACGCTCGATTAAAAACCCGTGTGCATTGTTCTCACTGCGTTCAACGAATCTTAAATAACCCTCGGTTATTAATTTTCGATAGGTGAGGCTAGTTGGTCTTGTCAGCTTTTCTGTCGCATAGCAAACAAAATGATAGGGGTAATAATTTAAATCCAGTTGAATACTGTCCACTACAATTGTCTGATTGATATTGCCGGAGATAATGCCGGCATAATAGTTTCCTTCCTGTAAATTTTTATACATTGTATTGGCTGTTCCATCCGCCAAATACAAGGCTTTGGAGATATTTGATTTGATGGCCGCTTCATCCGGTGACAGGGTGAAAAAATACCGGTGAAAAGTTTTGATATGATCTTTGGCTTCCACTGCGATATTATCGTCTCTAGTCGAAGCAAAGGCCTCTATGGCCTTGCCATTGGCCAATACATAGATCCTGTTTTGGGACAAGGAAGCCAATTGATAACTCTTGTGCAATACAAACAGGCAGAGGCCGATGCAACCAATGATGACCAGTGCTGTCGTTAATCGGATATACCTGAAAGCGGTATCTATATTTTTCATTTGCTGGAACATGACCTGATTTTTGAAAGATGGTATAAGGATTTTTCGGTGGGATTTTATTTTCTAGGATGGCTTTAGATGACCTGCGCCATGTATCAATCATTTTGCTTCCGAACTACGTACCTCGTATTTTATCTTTCATGTAATTACGGGAATTGTCTCCATTACTGAAACCGGAGCCTGATCCCTGCGCATCGGCTGAACCTCTTGAATTGTTGGCTATATTTCTAGCGCCGCCACCCATTTTGGATGTTACGGCTGATACTGCACCACCTACTGCGCCACCGGCAATAGCCGTCATTCTACTGGAATGGTTATCTATACCGCCGACATGCATAATATGCCCTGCTACGGTAGGGACGCTGAAGTAACCCACAATGCCGATAATCATAAAGATGAGATAGCCCATGTCGGTGGGGCTAAAGAAGGTGTCGCCGGAACTTTGAATTTGGGCAAGATCGATGCGCAGCATATTCTCTTGAATTTTTCCAATCATTGCTCCGAATATATTGGCGACGGGTAGCCATAGAAAAACGTTGATATACCTTGCCAGTCAGTTTCTGAGAGTGTCCTGAAAACCATCAAAAACACTTAGTCCAAAAACGAGTGGACCAAGAATAGCGAGAATAATCAGGTTAAAAGTCCGGATGGTGTTGATACATAATGCAGCGGCTGCGAAGAGTACTTGTAACACTTCACTCATCCACTCTTTAACGGAATTGCGAAAGTTATAAGAAGCCTTCGCCATGGCGAACTTGATGTCGTCGCCTATTCCATCCAGAAAACCGGCGCTTGAAGGATCTTCACCTGGATGTGTATATTTATACCAACGGTCTTGATCTCCGCTACCTGTTGAACCTACATACATTTGCCAGGCGTCTGTTTGTTGAATGGCGTTCTCTTTTGCTTTTAACAATGCGGCTACCGCATCGTCACTGTTATGTACCATTGCGGCCGTGCCGGAGACCGTTGGTTGCAACACACCATTGATAAGTGCGATGACAGAAGGGAATATCATAATGGCAAAGCCTATGACGAAAGGACGAAACAGTGGATAAAAATCGATGGGTTCAGCCCTGGCTATATGTCTTCATACCCTGGAAGCGATATACCAGAGTGCCGCGAATCCGGCAATACCGCTGGCAACGCCGATGAGTTGCGAGCATAGCGGCATCATTTCGTTATAGAGTTGATCTAAAACGCTATGTAAGCCCTGGATGTCTCCGGCAAGGCTGCTGTCTTGCGCCATCAATAGTTGTGGCGATAGGCAGCTCAGTAATAGCAAGACAGAAACGCTGATACTTTTTTTCATCCGTATATTTTTTGATTTTAATTGCCGGTTGGATCCTTTCTTAAACATCTTTTTGTTGAAAAATAGCTGTTGTGCCCGGTCCGATTTGTGGAAGCTTTAATTTTCGATAATCTTCTGCATGGTTTGTACATCCTTTTTTGTCTTTGCATATTGTAGGGCTAACACTGCACTATTGTTATCGAAGGAGCGCAAAAAGAGCATTTTGTCTTGCATTGATTGATAAATGTTATCGATAGCCGAAAGCCGCTCTTCATCTGACATTTGCAATTGACTGTCTGTGAGTACCGTGGTTAGATCGCCGATATTTTTTAAACTTTGATCCAATAAATTGTTATAGACGTTCCCTACATAAGCCAACTGATCGACATTGAATGTTCCGCCTGAGCCGAAGCGGTTATAGGCAGCTTTGTATTCTTTGATAATACGCAACTCGAAACCCACAATAGTTGCTATCTTCTGATATTTCTTTACGGCGGGGCTAACAGTCATTAAGCCATCCAAGAAAACTTTATGCAGATCGAAATCGCCTTTAGAAATATCCCGGATGGTTGAATAGCCTTGCATGACGACGCTATATCCCGTTTTCATATCTTTTAAGATTTGCTTGAATTGTTCCAACTTGGTGACATCTAATAGCAATTGCTGCACTTCCTGGCTTTGAGCTCGCGTTTTGGAAATAAATAAAAATAAAGTCAATAGCACACACGCAAAATATTTTTTCATCCGTCAATGATTAAGGTTGAATGGAATATAATTTTTCTAAGGACGACAAATGTTGCTGTTGCTGATTTCTGGAATCAATCAATAGGTTTGTCTGCTCATAAAAATGTTGTGCGAAGCAATAGCTGTCCTGCATCTTTATATACAAGGCATCGATGTCTCGCAACCTTTCCGCGTCTTGTAATACATACTGGTCGTTAGTGGTCAATTCTCTCAGCGTTGCCATATTGGCGGCACAGCTGGATGAGAGGCTATTTCAAACAAGTTGGATATATTTTTTTTCTTCCAAGTTGATATAGGAACTTAAAAGTGCATTTTGTGCATTTGTATAAATCTGTTTGATGGCTACCTGTAACCTTTGACAAGCTGCCGGTTTATCTGTTAATTTAGCCATGTCTTCTGCCGAATTTAGTCCGTCAAAATACTCTTTATCCAAACTGCATTTTCCACTTTTTATAGCACCTATCAGGCGCAAGCCACTTCCCACAATTGCATAGCCTTTCTTCGCTAACTGTGTGTAAGCCTCTAAGGCCGCAACTTGTTGTAATAAATATTTCTTCTGCGTCTGTTTTTGTTTAAAGAACTCCGCAAAGGTTTGGGCGGAGAGTTTTGTTGTACATCCCACGCATAAAGCGAGCGATAATAATAGCCATATTTTTTTCATTTTCTGCTAATTTTTAATAGGGAGCTTACCACCCGTTGCGAGCCATTTTTCGCGTGTCATTTTTCACCTTTTGTCCTTTAACTTATGATAGTGAATCTGTCATCATTACCAACCATATAGTTTCCCGACTAATTGTGCTTCATTTGCGGCTTTAGTACGCTGCATAGACAGCAGGCTATTTTGCGCGGTAAATCTTTGTAGGTCGTTGTAATTATTATCTACTTCGCCACTTACTTTATTGATGATAACTAGGCGTGCTGCATCATCCATCTGTGTAGTAAATGATTTTACGACCGATACGATTTCATTGATGTTGTCAATTGTCTTCTCTAGAATGCCGGAATATACACTGCTCATATAATCCAATTCCTGTGGCGTAAAGTTTCGATCGTTTTTAAGAAGCACTCATGACCTTTGGTAGCAGGATAAAATTGCCTTTTGTTTCTCCGTTATGTCTTTGATGCGATGATAATAGCTAATCGCTGCCTTTACCCGCCATAGCGCATTGTAATAACCAGTGTATAAATCTTTTTGTTTTTGCACCCACCCTGTAATTTCCTGGAGGTGCAATTGAGCGAAAGTATTCTCTAGTAGTTTCTGGGCATTTTGTAACCCGATGGTTTTGTTTTGTAGTCGTTGTACTTTTAAATCGAGGGCTTTAATCACTTTTTTAGCGAGCCCGGTTATCACACCTACACCAGGAACGGCTTGTGCGAAGGGCTTTTGTGGGGAAAGTGTCATATATAATATCGACAGGGCGATAATTATTTTCCTACCTGTTTTCATCTTCTTTATTTTTTTCTGCTTCAATAAGTGCCTTGATCCCTTTTTCTATACTGCCATATTTTTGACTGTACTGCTGTACTTTTAATTTTTCGGATTCTTCGGTGGAGTAGGCATAATACTCTTCTTTGGATACTTCCGTGCGATAGACTTTGCTGTGCGTGCCACCCAGACTGATAAATACTTCCTTATATTTTTTTGCAGGATCGTTGGCTTTGTTGACAGAGAGCACCAAGGCCTTTTCTTTTTCTGTGAGCCCCAAAAGCTCCTGTATCTGATCAAATTTGTTCTGATATTTGGACTGATCTAATAATATTTTGCAGTCACTGTTATTGATGATTGCTTGTTTGACAATGGGCGAGGAGATAATATCCTCTACCTCCTGCGTTACGACAATCGCTTCGCCAAAGAATTTGCGGACCGTTTTAAAGAGGTATTTGATATACTCTGCCATTCCTTCCCGGGCGATGGCTTTTCAGGCTTCTTCGATTAGAATAATTTTGCGAATACCTTTTAGCTTACGCATCTTGGAAATAAAGACTTCCATAATAATAATAGTCACCACCGGAAACAATATAGGATGGTCTTTGATATTGTCTAACTCAAATACGATAAAGCGTTCCTCGAGCAGATCCAAATTTTCCGTAGCGTTTAACAGGTAGTCGAACTCTCCGCCTTTGTAATAAGGCCGTAAGACGTAGAGAAAGTTTGACAGGTCAAAATCCTTTTGCTGTACGCCTTCTTTTTTTAAAAGCAGGGAGAAATCATTTTTTACATAGTCATAAAAACTATTAAAGCAAGCAAAGACGGGTTCCCTCTTTTTAGTTGTCCCATTTTTATTGAGTCCACTTTCTCGTTGCGGTTTTCTCTTTTCACTTTGTGCCAGAAAATCATAAAAGCCCTGCAATGCGTTGGAAAGCGCCACATATTCACTTCTGGTAAAAGGTTCATCATCTTTTTTCCATAATGCCAATAGTAATGTTTTGATACTTTCTTTTTTCTCCGTATCAGGTTGTTGCGTCGCAGCTAGATAAAAAGGATTGAAACGAATCGGATTCGTTTTTTCATAAGTAAAATAATAACCGCCCACCAAGTCACAGAGTCCCTTGTAACTATGACCTACATCTACCAGTACGATATGTGCGCCTTGTTCATAGTAGGTGCGGAGCATATGATTGGTAAAGAAAGATTTGCCACTGCCGGAAGGCCCTAGTATAAATTTATTACGGTTGGTAATAATGCCCTTGTTAATCGGTTCATCACTGAGGTCTACGTGAATTGGCTTACCTGTTAAACGATCTCCTAGCCGCATACCGACGGCACTGATGCTATCGCGGTAATTGGTTTCCAGGTTTAAGAAGCAACATGCTTGTTCCGCAAAACAATCGAAGCTGTCGTTGATCGGGAAATCAGCTTCATTGCCTGGTAATCCTGCCCAGAATATTTGTGGAGCGCCAACGCTTTCTTGTTTGCAGACGGCGTCTAACTGGGCCATCGCTGACGAGACCTTGTTTTTCAATTCTTTCTGTTCTTCCGGATGGTCCGCCCAGGCCATTACATTAAAATGGGCTTTGATCGGTAAGCGTTGTTCACTGATGGCTTCATTTAAAAACTCATTGGTTGCGTCTCTGGTGATGGCGTTCTGTCTGGAATAGGCTGCTAAAGATTGGAGGCGCAGCCTTTTACTTTCTAATGTCTTGATTGTTTTGGTTGCATTGTCAATGAAAAGATATTGATTATACAGATGGTTACAAGATAATAGTAATCCTAAAGGAGCGGCAAAACCGATGCTGAACTTTGTTTTGTCCGTACAGTATTTATCATAATTAATCCTGCTGCCACAAAAGGCAGGCAGGTCTTCTGCATCACTGAGTGTAAAACAGGGCATCTGATGGTCGCCGATGTAGATTTGTTCTTTAAAAGCAATGTCGCTGATCACTTTCGCAGAGGCATCTGTTTTTAGATTTAAATAACGCTCCAGTAAGCCAACACTATATTTGCTACTGGATATGTCGGATGCTTTTAATGGTTGAAGTTGCAATAGCCCGCTGTCTTCTAATAGCTGCTTAAACTGCCCCGCGCAATCCATAAAATCTTGTACAATTTGCCCTGAAATTGTTTGGGCAGGAACAATTGTTTTTTTGATTAAAGAAGAGAATAGGGTGGTAGCGGGCTTTTTCTCATCCGGTTTTTTCGTCAGCATTATATAACAATGATGGTCTAGATAGGGCCTTTCATTAAAAAAGCGTTCACTGCTTCTGCTTAAAAAACTTTCGTGTTCTTTTTGAAAATCTCCTTGATAGGCATCCTTGGTAAACCAGTCTTGTTTGTGAAAAATGCAATGTTTGGGTAGTACCCGGATTGCTTTAATAAAAGCTTGGTGGAGGTGCTCATAGCCTTCATTAGACAGGGTAAAGATCTCCGGTAAGCTGACAGCAAATAGGGTAGTGATGTCTCCTTGCTTGGAAAGAATACAGTCATGTTCTACGCCCATTATCGGAAATAAGTCTTTCAGATTTTTTTCCATTTCTTTGGTATTTTCTATTTATTTAATCTTCTAGAAGAAAGAATACTTGACGGCTGTTGTTTTTAATCGCGGTGGGTAATGCCTTTTTCGCCAACTGTTTCATCATGCCGTATTGCCCGTATTGGCGACTCATCTTATATATATTAGCTGTCAAAATAGCGCCTGCTGATAAGATCATGGCGATACAGAGATACGCGTTGATGCCTAGAATATAGAGCAGTGCAAATACGACAAGTAAGGCCACCAGCCCTGCGCCTAAGAACCATATATACTGCGCCTTAAGACCTTTAAATTCTATGCTTTTATTCACGCCCTTATTTAGGACATATACACTACCATTCATGATTTTTACTAGTTGGAAAGATGAAATAATAATTTTTATATGAGGTGCCGTAGAACCGGGAGATCTTTAGCTTTTTTTGGTAGCCCATTTGACTTTCATATAGTGCTTGATGCCTTGACGGATGACCTCTCTTAATAATACATCCTCTTCGTTATCTTCATTAAAATCGAAGCTTTCGAACCCGTCTTCGCACCAATCAATCAACTGAATGATTTCATAGGTAAGTGTACCGGCTTCTTTCATCTGGTTATAATCCTCGTAAAATTTGTCTTTTAGGAGTCTGCGAATGTATTTGAACTTAGAAGGCCGCAGAGAAGCGGTCATTTCCACAATGCACAATTGCTCTATCACATATTCAGGACAGCCTTCTGTCGTCATTCTTTTAAGTAGCGGCTGAATCTCTTTTATTTTCTTCTCTAAATAGGATTGGAGACTACAGTGGGATCGCAATTTGATAAATAAATCGGGATTATGATAGGTAATGTAAGTGCGTAGTTCTTCTATTAATTTTTGTTCCATATTATTATTGTCTACAGGATGAGTGATTGTTTTTCTTCCATAAGTTAGTGGAAGTGATCCCGTGGATAGGGGTCATCGCCCTAGCTTTTATGCCCTATAGGGATTGAAATGATGCTGGTGGCCCGGCATAAATAGGGCGTCTGCCGGTCAGCATTGTGCGTAATCGTAGTGGGGCTACACGCCAAAGAAGCTTTTGATAATCGTGGCTACCACCACTAGGAAAATACAGCTGCCAAACCATGCAGCTGCGACCTTGCCCGTATCCGGGTCTCCACTGTTTCATTTCTGATAAACCTTCACTGCGCCAATCAATCCCAGCAATGCTCCGATAGCATACATTAAATTAGTACCGGAATCAAAATAACTTCTTACGGCTTGATTGGCTTGATTTATGCCTGCATTGCCATCCTGCGCATATAGCGCCGATTGTATAAATAAGAGTTGTGTCATTACAAGCAATTGCAGATGACGACTGTTGTTGCTTTTAAAAATGCTGCTATCTTTTCTTTTCATAGATGTATAGTAAATGGGTTAAAAATTTTGTAAGTCATTGCTTTCTAGGATGCCCTGTATTGGGGAAGGGTTAGCGAATAAACGCTCTTCTAAGCCGCTTATGGCGTATCGTTAGCGTGCTATGTGACTTCGGCGCTGCGTGCTATTTTTCTTGATCTGTATTTGCCGGATTAGGGCTGTTTTTTTGCAGCGGGAAAAAACGTAAAAATACGTATGTGTAATAGAGAATAAGTAATAAGAAAACTGTTACGCTATATTGCGTCCAGCTAATTGAATGTGACATGGCTTATTTTTTTGAGTTTGAGAAAATCGAAGACGGAAAGTCTTTACTTCTGAATGGCAAAGCAAAGTTGCTTCGAAAAATAGCGTCTTGTCGACACTTCGATGTAAGCAGTGAGCAGTTTTGAGGTTAAAGTTTTTTTAAGCATTGAGACAGGCGTGAAAAAAAAGACGCCTCCTTTATTAGGGCTATAACCGCTATAAATAATGCAAGACGAGGTGCATGTACATTCATTAAATACCGCGTAAGAAAATAAACGCGAGCATTCATTTGTGGATCGTAACATTAGCAAAAAGAAGTCTTATCGTTACAGTCACCACATCAAAAGATTCCCCATAAAATCCGCCCTTAGTCATTTTATCCAGTTTTATATTTTCGGCCATCGTCGGTTTTCTTTTTCTGTTTCTTTTTGATAAGTGTATAATAGAAAATAGCTTCGACTCTTTTGCATTTTATTCTTAATGCAGTAACTTGGCGTTCTATATTTTTAAAATTAAATCCAAACACCATGTCCAGCCGTACCATTGAATTAGAAATAGCGAAAAAACAAGTCGCCAATTGGCGTAAATATTATGCAGAGACCTATAATGCTTATCCTGAAAAGGAAGGACAAGTAAAAAGAAAAATGGAACCGAACGGTGAGGATACTTATCGTGGATTCTGGGTTTCTTTTAAAGACTTAGTAGAACTGAAGGAGATGATGGAGAAAATAAATGTTGATGAGCACTCGGCTAATAGTCAAGCAGGTATCCGAATATATTTGGCAAACAAAAAAGAACAGCCGGGTGATACTACCAGTAGTGATATGCATGTGCTGATCGTTCCTGTAGATGCCAGTGGAAAAGACGTACTTGAGTTACCGATAAATGCTAATAATGAATCATCATCGGGAAGTACAATTCTTGATTTTAGTTCTCCCTGTCCAGAAAATTGTGATAAAAGTAGCGCATTATTTTAAGCGCATTGCGCTGCATAATTTTAATTTATACGCATGCCTTCCCTATATATGGCTGTAATAGCGCCAAGTGTAATTATAGTGCCCCTTGCCGTTGCTATTTTTAAATACGCATACTGGAAAAATTCTCTTGCCGAAAAGATCGCCTTTGCTTACCTTATCTTTTCGGCATTTTTCAATATTGTGGCCTCGGTTACCACTTATATGCATATCAATAATTTGCCGTTATTGCACCTTTATACGGTATTGGAGTTTTGGATAGTATGCATTTTTTTTAGAAATATTTTTTACGCAAAACCTTTGCGTAAGTTGCTATTTTTTTTACCATTGGCCTTTTCTGTTTTTTCCGTACTGTATATAATATGGGCACATAATTTATTTGGATTTAATTCCTTATCACGTTTTCTCGAAAGTATGATGATTGTTGGCTTCTGCATCTATTTTCTTTATTTGGACTTTAGTAATATCGTGTCAAGTCAGTCGATGTTTAATTTTTCGATTGTCGTGGGGCTTATGCTTTATTTTTCCAGTGCTTCTGTTTTATTTGGTTTGTCTAATGCTATACTGAAGAACCGGGTATTAAATATTTTAATTTGGAATATTCATGCGACAATTATGCTTATTATGTATCTCATTTTTGCATGGGCATTTTTACGTTTAAAAAAGACATCATGAACATTTATATTTATGTCATTGTAGGCATGTTCGCTTCCTTTTTATTGTGTATAGCCACGATACTTTTTTATTTGAAATACAAGAAGAATATTTTGCAGAAGCAATATCAGTTAAAAGCCGCCGAACTGCAATACCAGAAAGATCTACTCAAAGCCATTATCAATTCGCAGGAAGACGAAAGAAAACGCATTGGGATGGATCTGCACGATGAGGTCGGATCCACGTTATCTTCTTTACGGTTGTTGGTAGACACAGTTTTTGATGAAAAAAAAGAGAATGACTTATCTGCAGCCTATAGCCGGAAATTTAAAAATACGATTGATGATGTTGTGTTTAAAGTGCGTAATATCTCCCACAATCTTTCTCCGATTCTTAGCGGTGCGTATGAGTTTTATGACGCGGTACTCGATTTTTGTGACGATATTAATCATGCTGGCAAAATTGAAATCCACACTTCCATTCAAGAAAATGCAGAAAATATACAACTGGAGCATTTTACTAAATTAAGTTTGTACCGGGTAATTGCGGAATTGATAAATAATACCATAAAGCACGCAGAAGCCCAAAATATTACGATCGATTTTTCGCTGGTCAATAATGAATATAAAATTGAATATAAAGATGATGGCAAAGGATTGCTGGTCAATGAAAAGACAATCAGAAAAGGCATCGGGTTTAAAAATATGGAAAGCAGATTGGATAGCATTGACGCAAAATATAGTATGGAAAGTCGGCTAACAACGGGCTTTCAGATGAATATTTATTTACCGGTAAAGAATTAAAAACAGCATGGAACGAATAAAAATAGCCCTAATTGATGACCAGCAATTGTTCAGGCAGGGATTAGCCTTGTTGATCAATTCCATTCCCGAATTCGAATTGCTATTTGAGGCAAGCAATGGCGAAGATTTTCTTCAAACAATAAAGCATCAAGCGTATCCGCAAATTGTTTTGCTGGATATGGAAATGCCGGTAATGAATGGAATAGAATTAAACAAACAATTACATGAACAATACCCTTCTATTAAAGTAATTATACTTTCTGTACACGATAAACAGCGGCTCATTACACACATGATACAAGCCGGGGCCTGCGGATATCTCTTAAAAAATTGCGATAAAGAGGAGTTGATTGCAGCTATCAAAATGGTGCATCATAGTGGTTTTTACTTGAATGAACAGGTACTGAAAGTGATGCAAAACGCTTCTGTGCGAAAACAGGAAATAAAAAGTATCGATGGCATTTCCATAGATCTATCATCCAGAGAAAGGGAAATATTAGAACTCATCTGCCGGGAATATAATAATGCAGAAATCGGAGAAAAATTATTTATAAGCCCACGCACCGTAGAAGGGCACCGCAATAACCTTCTGGCAAAATCCGGTTGTCGCAATACGGCCGGTTTGGTTTTATTCGCCGTAAAATCCCACATTTATAATGTTATTAGTTAACTAACTAAGTCTTTCTTCCCCCCTTCTTATAGGTATAAATACCTGTTTTTATAAACGGGTATTTATACGCTATTATTTGTCTTATATCGGGTGCATTTTTGTGTTGTCAAAAGAAGCTTCAAAATTGACAAACAGGGATGCCGAAAACTGAATAGAGTAGGCAAAGAAATTAAAATATAAAATCATGGCAACAGTAACCGTAATGGACAAATTTTCTCCATCCAAAAATGGCCCCGGTCACTTCAGTGCAAAAACAGCTCTTGACGAGATTAATCAAAATAGGAATAATTGGAACGTAACAATGGTCTGGAATGAAAAGGAAACCGTTTATACATCCGCCTTTGCCTCTAAAACTGATCTGAAAGCCGAGGTAAGGAAACATTTTTCAGAACATTTTGAAGTCCTCTAAACTTCTTTTTATCAAAAACGGAGATGCCGAAAACCGGGTAGAGTAGGCAATAAATTTAAAATTAAAAATCATGGCATGTAAAACTGCGTCTGTACAGCGCGTCGCTGATAAAACGAGTAAAGCTAAAGAGCAAATTGATAAACTTCAGCAAATGATTGAAAGTCAAGAAGCGGACAATAAAGCAAAGTTCTTCGCGCAAATCAAGGCTCATTTGTCGGATGCGAATATAACTGATGAAAGGCAAATAGACTATAACTCCAATGTCAAAACGGAATACACAAGTGAATTTAGTTTAGAGAAGATATCAAAGGTTGTAATCGCTTCGCTTCATGCAGCTAAGGCAGCAACGGATCCAGCGATTACCAATCCTGCTACAAGTCCGGCTGCAATTGATGCTTATGTTGACATAGTCAACACCGTGGCCGAAGCAGCAAAGTCTTCCTCTACAGCGGCTGCGAGTCTGTCCTTCTCTATGAATCGTTTATCTCCAGGCATGTTTGTATTCCTTTATGCATCATCACTAAATATTCAAGACGATGAAACTTTTGGTAAAGAGGCTGTTACAACTACTGCCATTTATTACAGAATGGTGCAAAGCATTCAGGATTTAAAATTGCAGGGTGCCTTTGATGCGGCAAGAATAGAAGTTACCCTGAATGTAGATAGTTACAAAAAATTTAAACTGCTTCAAGTTGCTCTTATAGATGATTTAAGCAATGAAAAAATAGATTTGGATCAATACATAATAAAAGACAAATTCTATGGGGATAAAGCCAAAGAATTAAAGGCTAAAATAGACGCCGTTGCCGTTAGTCATACTAAGTTGTTGGCAAAAGGTAACAATGAAGCTTCGGATGTAAATCAGAAATTGATTCATTCTGCTATCATTAAACTATCATCTATGGGCGATAGCTATAAGACTATTATACGGAAAGTTGAAGATCGTATTACAAATGGCTACTTTTAATTTGCACATCCATTCATAGTTTCTATTTTTCAACCTGGATCAATCCTCGAATGGATTGATCCAGGTTGTTCTGCGTGTGCCGTACATGTGGGTTTACTAAGAGTCGTCTGTGGGGGGGGTAATCGTCAGCCACTAGTTGAGAGCAAGGGTGTCCATCGTGAGGTGGAATCTGAGGGAAGCTTAAGACAAAATTCTGCTCCGAGGGACACGAATCATATCAGGCACAATCACTGTGGGTAAGGTTGCTCAACAAACTGAAGCCCCAAGATTACACGGACAGTGTAGTATAAATATGGCGCAGACAGGGGAGGAAAGTAAACATTGACTTACCACGGGAGATCTCTCAGACGTACGGATGTAGATACTCGAAAGTACGGCTAACAATCGCGGAGAGAAGTCAGCCGAGGTCATAGTAGCAGGGACAAGAGCTTGTTGCCATCATATCAACTGCTTCGTTGTTTGTCTATGGTAAACTTTGGCTTGCGCATGCTTCCACAAATGTAATATGAAATAGTATCCAGGATTTTAATTAAATGACCTTCTGAATGCTAAAGGAGATAAATTTGTTTTGGATTTGAATAGTTTACTAAAAGATTGAGAATGTTCGAATCCCAATTCGTAAGCGACTTCGCTGACAGTCAAATTTGTAGTAGATAATCTTTCCTTCGCTTTTTCAATAAGTTTATAGTGTATGTGCTGTTGTGCATTTTGGCCCGTAAGTGAACGAAGCATATCACTCAGGTAGCTGGGGGATATATTTAAATTTTCTGAAAGAAATTGAACAGTGGGTATTCCTTGATCTAAAGATCTTTCGCTCGTAAAGTAGTCTTCCAGAATATCTTCCATTCTTTGAAGAAGATCATTATTTACAGCTTTACGGGTAATGAATTGACGTTTGTAAAAACGGTTGGTATAATTGAGTAATAGCTCAATTTGAGCAACAACGACATCTTGACTAAAATCATCAATTCTGCTGTTTAACTCGGATTCGATCATTTTAAAAATAGCAATAATGGTTGCTTTTTCATCTTCGGCCAGATGTAGTGTTTCGTTAGTTGCATAAGAAAAAAAGCCGTATTGTTTAATCGTCTTAGACAAAGGATAACCTAAAAAGAAATCAGGATGAATGAGTAAAGTATATTCGGAACAAACATTTGTCTCGTTATTATTACCACCAACAATTTGACCCGGAGACGCTAATAGTAAACCCCCTTCGTCAAAATCATAATAGCCTTGCCCATACTTTAATTTACCGCTCAGTTTCGGCTTAAAAGAAATTTTATAAAAACTCAAGACATGGCTTTGAGAAAAACTGTTTGGTACGCCTTGACTCTGTGAGCCATTGATAATACCAATCAAAGGATGCTTAGGATTAGGCAATCCGAAGACCTTATAAGCATCTGATAGGGAGGTAAATTTATAAGGCGTATTATTATCTTCTTTTTTCATCTTTCGTTTTTAAGGAAAATGATAACCGATTAGTTTTTTACTATCGGTTATCATTATTACTGTGACAAAAATCATTCCTGATCTCCCGACTTACATTGGTTTACCTTGAGCCGAATTAGAAACTTCTTCCCATGCTTCCCATGTTGACAGTCTGTCCGCGTAAGCAGCACGTACCCAAGGCAGATTATAACTGCCAAGATTAAACCTTAGTGGCGGATTTGGCGTATCGATGATTTGGAAGATTGCCTGCGGGGTTGCAGCTGGATCACCTTTCTGACTGTGTTGTAAACGTTCGGTGAATTGCTTTTTAAAATCATCATAGATGTCTAGTTTCTTGGCAAATTTTAGAGAATTTTGGCTGCCAAATTCAGTGGCATAGGCCCCTGGTTCTATAATAGTTACTTTAATGCCAAAGGGCTTAACTTCCGCAGCCAGGCTTTCGTGAATAGCTTCGAAAGCCCACTTTGACGAACAGTAATAACCAATCACAGGCATTGTTACGTGACCTAGTCCGCTTGATGTGCCTAGTATATGACCTCCGCCTTGCTTGCGCAACAGTGGTAACGCTGCCTGAATAACGGAAATTGTACCAAAAATATTGGTATCATACATGGCTCTTACCTCCCCTGCATCGGCTTCTTCAATTGTTCCCACCAATGAATAGCCGGCATTATTGAGTACAATATCCAGCCTTCCAAAATGTTCGTGTGCTTTTGCAACTACTTCCTTCACTTGTTCCGGTTTCGTTACGTCAAGTGCGAGGGTTAATACGTTTTCGCCGTACTTTTCCTTAAAGTCTGCAATGCTGGATAAATTGCGTGCGGTAACGGCAACCTTATCCCCACGCTTTAGTGCGGCTTCTGCCCAAACGCGCCCAAAGCCTCGGGAAGCACCAGTAATGAACCAAATTTTATTAGGGTTGTTCATTGCTGAACTTACCCCAGCAATATCATTTTGCTGCGCCATAATTATTTGTTTTAATTTTAGAACACGAAGGTCAGTTGGCAGATTTGTTTGCTTGTAGCCAAATGAGGGTATTATGTAGTCAAATTGAGAAATTTGAATATAATGTGCAATGAGGTGCTTCTATTTGGTGCCTGACGGGAAACGCTGTGGTGCTTTGCAATTAAATTGCAGTTGGACTTTATGGCTTATTGCCCAGATCAATAATAATTTACAGGAGATTTAAAACGAATGGAGGGGAAAGCGCCTCGGTTCCGTATTATTGTAAATAACGATTTACCGTAATCCAGGAACTCTTTCATTTTTCTTTGGGACTTTCTTTTTAAAGAAGAAAAGAACATTAAATGTTGATTTTTTATCGTTTCCATTCGCACACTTCTTAAGGATAAAATTAAATTTTTAGTGGGTAACAAAGAAACATTAAAAAATATAAAAAACTGATAAACACTTTATTAAAGAAGTTAACTATAATTTTTATTGAACAATATTTTAGTGGTCGTATTTTCCCGAGAATCTCTTTTCTCTGATTTTTCTTTCGTTTACTAAAAAATTGGAAAACGGAAGTAAGCTTTTATTTACGACCGTTTGGCCTGTTTTTATGCTTTGACGTTTTTTGCCGAAAATTTATTTTAAAGTTTTCAGGAAAAAGCTGTATCGGTTGAATACTAAGCTTTTATAAAGATTATCAAAAAAGTAAGGTAACGATTTAGTAACGGTGCTTATCCCTTTTCTTTTCAACGTGTTTCCGTAAGCTCTCAACAAATATAAAAAATGAGCCAGAAATTATATTCAGCTTTTTTAACTAAATGATGTTTACTTATTTTAAAAAAGACGGCGTTAAATGCCGTCTTTTTTATTTTTCATAAACCTAAAAGTTTGCGTATATTTGTCATAACGGTGATAAATGCCGTTATAATTAAGATATGTAA
>NZ_JBNQGD010000260.1:0-13608 GCF_050436765.1 Arachidicoccus sp.
AAAGAAAATGATCAGCCAAATGGCGACATGGGAGTAATGCCATCTTCTTCCTTTGGAGGATGGGCTTCCTTAGATCCTACACAGTCCTTGGTGGATGCCTATGAAATGAAAAATGGTAAAACTATAGATGAAGCTGGCTCTGGTTACAATGCAAATGATCCTTATAATAATCGAGACCCTCGACTCACTGCAACAATAGTATGTCCTGGACAATTGTATGAAGGAAAGTATTATAATTCAATAGAGAAAAGCTCTCCTGATTTTTACAATGGTGGTAACAATTCAAAGACGGGATATATTGAAAAGAAATTTACCTCTAATCTTTCTGATTTTGACGATATGTGGAATACTGGCCTGAATATAATTGTAATACGCTATGCAGAAATATTACTCAGTTATGCAGAAGCAAAAATAGAAAGTGGAAGTATTGACAATTCGGTATACGACGCTATAGATAGTGTAAGGATAAGAGCAGGCATGCCGAAAGTAGATAGAATTGTTTATTCTAACCAATCCACTCTAAGAACTTTAGTTCGTCGGGAAAGAAGGGTGGAGTTTGCTTTAGAAGGATTGCGTTGGTTTGATATCCAACGCTGGCAAATAGGTCCGCAAGTCCGGTCAGGAACTGTATACGGTACTAGGCTCGGTACAGTAGATGCTAATACCGGTGCATTAAACCTTTCTGGAAGTAACATTACTGTAGAACAAAGATTATTCAATTCGAATAGAGATTATTTATGGCCAGTGCCACAGTCACAGCGTGATATCGATAAAAAGCTGACGCAAAATAATGGTTATTGATTTTAATGAAAACTGTCCGACATTTTTTGATAAAAGATGTTCGGACAGTCTTTTTTCTGATTGCATTCGTATAAGGTTTTAGTTTTTGGATTTCTCTCTTAAGTTCCATTCAAAATGGCAATAAAAAACTTGACTTTTTGCATATATTAAATGATTATTTAAGTAAAGCGTTTTCTTACTGAAGGATGTTTCGACCATTGGCAGATAATCTTTAAAGGCGCACCGATTGAAACGGTATTACAATCAATGAAAAACAGATATCTAAATATTCAAAATAAATAATTAAATTATCCATTTTAAGAAAAGTTATATGCGGATAACATTCATATTATTGTTGCTTGCGGGGTTTATACAGCCCATAAAAGCTCAAACCAACAATGGGGACCATCTATGGACCGCTGATAATGGCAATGGGACGTATAAGAATCCTCTACTTTGGGGAGATTGGCCTGATCCGGATGTAATCCGAGTGGGAAATGAATTCTATATGGTTTCAACAAGCATGCATTATGTTCCCGGGTGCCCTATCTTAAAATCAAAAGATCTGGTGAATTGGGAATTAGCAGCTTACGCCGTTCAACGTTATGATGAAGATCCAAGATATAATTTAGAAGGCGGTGAAATGTATTTAAGAGGATCTTGGGCAGCTACAATTAGGTATCATAACGGGTTATTTTATGTTGGCTTTTGTACCCCAAACTGGGGGAAAGAGAAGGGACATTTTTCGATGTGCACGGCTAAAGATATAACCGGTCCCTGGAAGCGCACGATATTCCCAGAATACCTATATGATCCGGGGCTGTTTTTTGATGATAACGGTAAAGTTTATGTGGTGCATGGTCAAGGGCAATTGTATGTAACAGAGCTTTCTGCTAATGCGCTTTCGGTAATTAGTTCACCAAAATTAATTTGGGATAAATCTATTCCAGTTCCGGCTGGCTCAACGGCTACAGGTTCCGGATATGGCATGGAAGGATCGCATGTCTATAAGATCAATGGTTATTATTATATTACCTGCCCTGCAGGAGGAACGCAAGGTTGGCAGATGTGTCTGCGAAGTAAAAGCATTTATGGCCCATACGAAAGCAAAGTAATTGCACAGGATGAATCTTCCTATCCGGGGAATGGGTTGCATCAAGGAGGCATGGTTCAGATACAGGATGGGAGTTGGTGGTTTATCATTATGCAAGACCGTGGTGCAATAGGCCGTGTGCCGAATTTAGTTCCGGTTGTCTGGAAAGACGGCTGGCCAATGTTGGGGAAAGATGGCAATGGAAAGGGTGTAGTTGTTTATACAAAGCCAAATGTTGGGAGAAAATATTCAGTAAAAGTACCTGCGACGACAGATGAATTTTCTAATGGTAAGTTGGGCTTACAATGGCAATGGAATCATAACCCTGACAATAAAAAGTGGTCATTAAAAGAAAGAACTGGATATATGCGTTTACATGCTTGCTATGCGAAAAAATTGCCTTTTGCGCGTAACACACTTACCCAACGGGTGCAAGGGCCGGCCTCAGTAGGAACTGTTGAAATGGAACTTGAGGGGCTAAAAGATGGAGACATAGCCGGATTTGGTATTTTCCAATCACCTTATGCTTTCATAGCTGTACGCAAAGAAGAGAATCGTAATTGTTTAATGATGATCAATAATGGAAAGGTAATCGATAGTATTGCCGATTTTAAACCACAAAAAATATGGATAAGAGCAGCGGCTACGCATATTAAATTTTTAGCTTCTTTTTCTTATAGTATAGATGGGGAAAAGTTTATTCCTTTTGGTGATCAATTGAAAATGGCTCTTGGTTATGCTTGGACAGCAAACAGATTTGCAATGTTTTGTTTTAACACACATAAAGAAAGTCTTGGCGGGTATGCCGATTTTAATTGGTTCAGATTTAAAGGAGAAAATTGATTTGTTGGATGCACGTTGCTGAGATATTATAGGATTCTTGTGCTACCAATGTAAACATTGGAGTTTATAAAAAGGAGCGTAAAGCCAATCGATCGCTTTAGTGCGGCTGAGCTGTAAGCGACCAACAAGGTTTAAAAATACTATCTGGTTTAGGGACTAAGCCGGACACTAAAAAAAACGAAGTAAGGCGTTACCATTAGGCAAGTCTATGATTTCCGAAGCCCAACCCATTGGCGCTGCCGTGAGTGGGTACACTAATGCATCAATTAATACATTCGTTATTTAAATTGGTTTAATTTTAAGTAATTATATATGAAACAAAATAGTATAGTTTTTTTTATATTCTTTGTGTTATGCTTGGGTCCCAAGTTGTTATTTGCGCAGGATTTTTATTCTAGTTCTACGAAATTCAATACCGGTTGGAAATTTGCAAGTATTGAATTTTTAGGAAATAAAGATGATAAACAAGATCAACGCGGCCTTGGTAAGAATTGGAATGATCAATTTTTAATCGAGAAGGTAAATAAAAGTGATTCAGCTTTATTGCATGAAAATACTGATTTGCAACATGCATTTTCTTTGTTAAAAGGCCGTAAGTGGGCAGACGTAACGCTTCCACACATTGCATTTCCTGAATCTGTGCCAGTCATACATCCACGAGAAGGTCTTGCTTATTACAAGAAAACCTTTAGGGTTCCAACAAATTTAAAAGGAAAGAAAATTGTGATCGAATTTGAAGGCGCAATGCAAATAGCCACCATTTGGTTCAATGGCAAATTTGTACAACGACATTTAGGTGGTTACTTGCCTTTCTCTGTCGATATAACGGACTTGGCAAAATATGGATATGATAATACAATTGTGGTTGAGCTGGATAATCGAGCAAATCCACTTGTGCCGCCGGGAAAACCTGTGAATAAGCTAGATTTTATTTACTATTCGGGAATCTATCGCAATGTATGGCTTCACGTTACCAATTTGCTTCATATTACTAATGCGAATACTGCCGATAAAAAGGCAGGGGGCGGCATTTTTGTTACTTATAAAGATGTGTCGTCGCAACAGGCTACAGTAGATATTCAAACAAATATTAAAAACGAGAGTAACCACACCAAACATTTCACTTTAGAACAGCAATTAATTAACCGTGCTGGTAAAATTGTAATCCAAGAGGAATCGCATATTGTTTCGGTAAAGGCGTCTTCCGATATTGACCTACGGCAATCGTTAACGATAAAGCACCCACAGCTTTGGAGTCCCAACGAGCCTAATTTATACACATTGCGCACAATAATAAAAAAGGATGGACAAAGTAGGGATTCAAAGAATACAAATATTGGTATTCGTAGTTTTTATATAAGTCGTAAAACAGGACTACTGATTAACGGAAAACCTTTTCGTATTGAAGGATCCAATAGACATATGAATTATCCTTGGATTGGTAATGCTTTATCGGACAATGCCAATTACCGGGATGCATACCTTATAAAAAAGGCTGGCATCAATTGTCTTAGATTGGCACATTATCCTCAAGCTCCTTCTTTTTATGATGCCTGTGATAGTTTAGGAATATTATTAGTTGATTGTATACCTGGTTGGCAATTTTTTAATCAATCCCCCATATTCAAACAAAATGTGATGAATGATATTCGTCAAACTATTAGACGAGACAGGAATCACCCCTCTATCGTGTTATGGGAAATGAGTTTAAACGAAACTTATCCTACAGCTACGTTTCGTTGTGAACAAAATGAAGTAGCTCAAAGTGAGTGGCCTACAAAAGAAAATTTTTACACAAGTGGAGACTCCTATTTTACAAAGGCCTGCTGGGACGTACCTTATGACGATTGGAACGGTGATCCTGGTGCACGTGATAATACGACCTATCCCGATAATGCTTTTTTAATTAGAGAATATGGAGATTATGAATTTGGCGGTGGAGAAAGCACATCCAGAAAGTCAAGAGGAGACGGTGAGAAAGCTATGTTACAACAAGCTTGGAATCTGCAATGGGAGCATAATCGGAATATAAAATCATATCCACATTCTATTGGTGATTTGACCTGGGCATTTTTTGATGGGTTAGCAGGTGTTACCGATAAGGTAGAGTCTTGGGGATTGGCAGACCTTTACCGTATTCCTAAATTTTCTTACTATTTTTTTGAAAGTCAAAAACGTAATGCAAAACCGATGGTTTATATCGCTAATTACTGGTTGCCAGGGAGCTCCCCCACAAAGGTGATTGTTTATAGTAACTGTGATGAAGTAAAATTGTATGTAAATAATAAAGAAATAGCTACTCAAAAACCTGATAACGGTCCTGACGCGCCTTATGGCACTGCTTTGGATCAAGGAGGGCATCCTTTTGGCGGGGGCGATGCGAAGCATTTATCTTCCCCACCTTTTACTTTTATGCATGTGCCATATGCTCCCGGAGCATTAAAAGCTGTAGGCTATAGGAAAGGTAAGGCGGTAGCCAATTATACAGTATTCACTCCAGACAAACCCTTGGCAATTGAACTTTATGCGGATGAAGAAAATAGGCCTCTATCTGCCGATGGTGCAGATGCAATATTTATACGTGCCAAAATTGTAGATGCTGCAGGTCATCCGGTATTTACGGCGGATAATAAAATTCACTTTGCGATAACTGGTGACGCGGTTATTGTCAGTCCAAAAGATATTAAGGCTGAGGCTGGTATTGCAACGATATTATTGAGGTCAGGATTAAAACATGGCAAAGTAGAGGTTTATGCGACTTCTACTGGACTTCAGAAAGGAATTATTTCTATAAAAAAATAAAGATTTTATAGAAAGCTCTGATGAGTCTTGCAAAGATTAAAAATATATGAGCGCTCTTTTCTCTATTTTTAATCTTAAAATGAATAAAAATGATTCAAAAAATTGCGGAGGAAGTCTTAATATTTTTTTAATTAACCATTCTTTTTCTGGTTAAACAAATCAATGTTTTATTTTCACCACGACAGAATTGATATTTTAAAAGACCGGGATGATGGTGTTGTAACCTACAGTATCATTCCGGCACTATTTTCACCAGCCCGGGTCTGTAAACGATAATTGTAGAAATCCTTTTATCATTACCTCGACGAATTTAATGGATTTTGCTATATTCCAATAAGCGAGGTTAATCAAAGAAAGAATATTTTCAATTTTGATTAGCTTAGTATAAATTTATGCTTTCCTTCAATCAAAGCAATAATGAAAATAAATATATCAAAATGAAATTTTTAAGTTTACTCTTCTTAACATTCATATCTACTACATGCGTCTTTTCTCGAGGCAATCATGCTACCTTAGTCAAAAATGATAATCAGAAAATTCGATATTGTGGACGAATTGACATAAAAGATTCTGCCACTATTATGTCATGGACAGGAAGTAGTGTTTTATTTAATTTTCATGGAAATTCTGTCAAAGCGGAATTAGGCGATGAGGATGGAAACAATTTTTTTGATGTAATCATTGACGGAAAAGTTTTAAAACAACTTCACCTAAAAAAAGGTAAAAATGAATATACTATATGTGAAGGTTTAAAGAATACCAACCACTCTGTTGAACTATTTAAAATTACGGAAGCGGCATTTGGGAGGACTTACATTTATCAATTTCAACTAAACCGCGGGGCAAAGCTTTTGGCACCGACACCGGTGCCTAAAAGAAAAATGGTATTTTTTGGAAACTCCATTACTTGTGGATATGGTGATGAAGATTCTGCGGGCAACAATAGTGCTCCACAATATGAAGATGGCTATATGTCATATGCAGCCATAACTGCCCGTAAACTGCATGCAGATTTTCATTGTATTTCTAAAAGCGGTATTGGCGTAATGGTAAGCTGGTTCCCACTCATTATGCCTGAAATGTACGATCGACTTTATTATAATGACCCAGATATTAAATGGGATTTTAGTCGTTACTCCCCTCAAATTGTTGTCGTAAATTTGTTTCAAAATGACTCTTGGATAGTGAAGATCCCTAAAAATCCGGAGTTTAAAAGACAATTTGGCAACAAAGCCCCTACACCTGAATTTATTGTTAATGCTTACGAATCATTCATTAAAAAATTAATTAATCATTACCCCAATGCTAAGATAGTTTGTGCATTAGGTAATATGGATGCAACTAAATCCGGCTCCCCTTGGATTGGATATATTGAGAAAGCCGTCGCAGGCCTGGGCAATAAAAATCTTTATACTTGTATCTTTCCTTATAAGCAAACCTCAGGTCATCCTAGTGAAAAAGAGCAGCTAAATATGGCTAACCAATTAACGACGTTTATCAATAGGAATATTAAGTGGTAGCAATATTATCAATTAAATATGTTACAGATTAGAAGTGAAAAACACTCTGCAAAAAATGGGCAAAGTGTTTTTTATGAGATTCCTAAATCCACATAGTAACTACTCTAAAGTTATGGTTGCCTCAACCGGACAATGATCGGAGGGATATTTCTTGTCTCCATAAGTATCACTTAGAAGGCCCCATTTTTTGACGGAAAATTCTTTACTACACAGAATATGGTCTATCAACTCATTGTCTTGTACACTACCAAATCCATTGTAAGAACCTCGGGAAAAGTAGGGGTCTTTTGCTAAGGTATAGGTGTCTTTTAGTTTAGGAGAGTCCGCTAGCAATTTATACCACTCACTCTTATTTCCTCCATTCAAATCACCTGTTACGATAACCGGTGCGTCTTTTGCAATAGCTGCTATCTTCTTCAACATTAATTTGCTGCTTTCATTTCTTGCATAATCTTTCTCGTAATCGTAATGTGCATTAAACATATAAAATATTTTGCCGGAAGATTTTATTTTCATCTTAACCCAAGAACAAATTCTATTACAACAGGGTGCATCCCAGCTTTTAGACGGCACATTAGGTGTAGCGGATAACCAGAAGTCTCCTTTATCTAAGATTTCAAATTTATCTATTTTATAGAAAATAGATTCGTGTTCACCTGCATCTTTACCGTCATCCCTGCCAATGCCATAGTAAGCATATCCTGGAAGTTCAGATTGAAGTGTTATTAACTGATGCTGCAATGCTTCCTGCACACCAAAAATATCAAAATCGTGATATCTAATAAGTGCTGCAACATGCGTATATCTCTGCATCCAGAGGTTTCCCGTATCGTATGTATTTTCATTACGCAGATTATAACTACCCACATTTATTTCCTGGGCGGAAACTTTTCTTACTTGTAAAAGACAAATGGCTAAAATGGTTAGACTGCAAACTATTTTTTTCATAGATCGAGCATTATTATTTCTCAAAAATACATATTTCACTTGGTAAAAGCAGACAATATTGCCTGATTAAAAAGGTTTAATTTAGTTCGTATTGCAAGGTTCGATATCTAAATAATTAACTTGTACTTCTATTTTTTGTTTTAATTTTTGATCATGTGGACCTATTGAACTAGTGAAATAGGATTGTGGAAGATTACTTTAATTTATCTGAATTTGTGGGCTAGCTCTTTTTAGAGTGCTAATTTCAATGCTCTGACCATATACAACTTCGACACAAAGCGATAATTTGATTTTATCGTACTTTTCATTAAAAAACGGTTCTCAAGCAGGCTGGGAGCATTGTATCTATTGTTAAGGGAAGGCGTCAAAAGCGACTTTAAACATAGGTTTCAGACTGGATATATTGCAATTTCTTTAAACTTAGCAGGAACGTAGATGGCATAATCGAAAATAAAAACTTTGCCTAGTGCCAAAGCTGTGGTTAAAAACGATAACTTGTATATTTGTTCACTAAACGTCAGATATGTCGGCCACAACTTTATTAATAATTGTATTTACTTATTTTGCTCTGCTGCTTTTGGTTTCCTGGCGCACAGGCAGGGGGAGTAACAATGAATCCTTTTTTATCGGTAATCGCCGAAGCAACTGGATGCTAGTGGCTTTCGGTATGATTGGAACCTCGCTTAGCGGCGTTACTTTTGTAAGTGTTCCGGGTGCGGTTGGGCGCGATGCCTTTGGTTATTTGCAAATTACCTTAGGCTATATGATTGGTTATATTGCTATTGCTTTTATATTGCTTCCATTATATTATCGATTAAAACTGACATCTATATATGGTTATCTGGAAACGCGCATGGGGACGGCTTCTTACAAAACTGGTTCATTATTTTTTATTGTATCGCGCTGGGTCGGCGCTACGGCGAGGCTTTATTTGGTAGTAAATATTTTGCAGATTATTATTCTGGATAAATTGAATGTGCCTTTTTGGCTGACGACGGCTATTATTTTAATCATGATTATTTTGTATACTTATGAAGGTGGTGTGAAAACGATTGTATGGACTGATACCCTGCAAACGACTTGTATGCTTTTGGGGTTGATCATTTGTAGTATTTATATGTTGCATCACATGAATATTGGCATACGAGAAAGTTTATTGGAGATGCATGTAAAGGGGCTCACACGCATATTTAGTACTGACGTAGATAGTAAAAACTTCTTTGTAAAACAAATATTAGCTGGAGCATTTATCACCATCACAATGACAGGCATTGATCAAGAGATGATGCAAAAAAGTATATCGGTAACAAGATTGAAAGATTCGCAGAAAAACATGATTTCGTTGGCATTTATTATGTTGGTTGTAATCGGCTTGTTTTTGTACATGGGTGGCCTATTGCATTTGTATGGTGCGCAGGAACATCTATCTGCTTCTGGCGATCAACTGTTCCCCGCGATTGCGCTGGAACATATGCCACCTGTGCTTTCCATCGTTTTTATCATTGCACTAATTTCTGCTTTATTCCCCAGTGCTGATGGTGCGATGACGGCACTCACTTCTTCTATTTGTATCGATATCTTAGGAATGAAAAGGCGTGAAGATTGGAGTGAACAAAGAAAAAAGTCTATTCGTAAAAAAACGCATTTGTGGGTGGCTTTGAGTTTTATGATATTGACTTTGGTGTTTAAATTGATTGACAACAATAGTATGATTGGGGTGATCCTTAAACTTGCCGGATATACATATGGGCCGCTCTTGGGTTTGTTTGCTTTTGGTATTTTTTCAAGGCGAAAAGTGAAGGATGGTTTGGTGCCTTATATATGTTTTGCCGCACCGATTATTTGTTTCTTTATTGATTATTATCAAAGATATATTTTTGGCGATTTTGAAATAGGCTTGGAATTAATTGCTATTAATGGGTTAATCACTTGGCTGGGCTTGTGGATTATTTCAAAAAGAGAAAATTGAATTTGAAGATAGATAGAGATTTCAAAATTTTCATTAAAATATAAATGATGATTGAAGGTGAATTATTTGAGAAAATAAGCCAATTACAGCAAGATGAATATGAGTGTTGTCAGTTTGTAAACTGTAAGTTTTTGGAAGCAGATTTTTCAAATTACAGGTTTGTAGATTGTAAGTTTATAGATTGCAATTTGCTTATGTTAAAAGTGACGAACACCTTATTTTCTGATGTCACATTTAAGGGTTGTAAAATGTATGGGATTAAGTTTGAAACTTGTAATCCTTTTATGA
This sequence comes from Arachidicoccus sp., assembly GCF_050436765.1. NCBI lineage: Bacteria > Pseudomonadati > Bacteroidota > Chitinophagia > Chitinophagales > Chitinophagaceae > Arachidicoccus > Arachidicoccus sp. The sequence continues at coordinate 10,244 of NZ_JBNQGD010000260.1, forward strand.
CTTTTATTTTTGATAACTGTCAATTGAACCATTCTTCTTTTTACAAAACAAAATTGAGAAATTTAAAATTTGTAAATTGTTCATTAAAGGAAGTAGATTTTGCGGATGCTGATTTGACAGGAGTTGATTTTGATAATTGTGATTTGCTAAATGCGGTGTTTGATGGGACCATTTTGATAAATGCTGACTTGAGAGAGGCATATAATTTCGTAATTGATCCCGATAAAAATAAGATTGGAAAAGCGAGGTTTTCTAATGACAATCTTGCAGGCCTACTTACAAGGTATAATATTAGGATAGAAGGTTAAGAATGGAGCATTGAATAATTAATTAAACAATATGTTATGGATTTGATAAATGAATTAGCAGAGAATTATGCGACTGTTTATAGCTCGCCGGAAAGTGAACTGTTGCAACGCATTAATCGGGAAACCTATGCTACGCATGCGCAACCCCATATGTTGAGTGGCCATGTGCAGGGTAGAATATTGTCCTTATTTAGTAAGATGAAGCAGCCGAAATATATCTTAGAGATTGGTACTTTTACCGGATATAGTGCCCTTTGTTTGGCTGAAGGTTTGCAGGTAGATGGAGAATTACATACAATAGAATTGCGTGAAGAAGACGCGCTATTTTCACAGAAGAATTTCGATCGTAGTATTTATAAAAATAAAATACATTTGCATAATGGTAATGCGTTGGAGATATTGCCTACTTTGAATTATAAATGGGATCTTGTTTTTATTGATGCGGACAAGAATAATTATATAAACTATTACGAACTGGTGATAAATAAGTTGAATGACAATGGAATAATTTTGGCGGACAATGTACTCTTCCATGGTCAGGTTTTAGAAGAAAAGATAAAAGGAAAGAATGCGGTGGCCATGGACGCTTTTAATAAACACGTGGCAGGAGATGAAAGAACTGAACAAGTAATGCTTACCGTAAGGGATGGATTGTTGTTAATCAAAAAGAAAAAATAATGCGCAGACTTCTTTTGTTATTCTTATCTGTAACGCTCTGGTCAGCTGGATTCGCGCAAGCAAATAAAGTGACTGCGTATATCGATCGATATAAAGATATTGCAATGGAAGAGATGATTCGCACGGGCGTGCCGGCATCTATCACATTGGCTCAGGGGATATTGGAATCAGGTTGTGGTGAAAGTGCCTTAGCAAAAGAATCGAATAATCATTTTGGTATCAAATGCAAGACTGAGTGGACCGGTGCAAAGACTTATCATGACGATGATGCCCGAAATGAGTGTTTTAGGGTATATGCTTCCGCGGAAGATTCTTATCGTGATCATTCTAATTTCTTGAGAAATCGCCCTTACTATACCAATTTATTTTCACTTAATCCACGCGATTATACCGCTTGGGCATATGGTTTGAAAAAGGATGGTTATGCTACGGAAAAAGATTATCCTAAAAATCTTATACATATTATTGAGACCTATCATTTGGAGGATTATTCCGACATTGCTTTAGCAAAGGAGAAAGATCCGAATGATGTTTCCGCGAATTATGCATTGAATAATAAAGATTCAAAGGCCGATATTGCCAATACTAATTTGAATGCTACGGCAACTGTACAATCTTCAGATGTCGCCATTCCTGTGCATACTGAAAGGAAGATGCGAGTGGCGCAGACGATGGTGACGATGCCTTCTTATCCGGTTTCGGTTTTTACCATTAATGATTCGAAGGTGATTTACGCACCCAAAGGTCTGTCATTATTAGCATTGGCGGACAAGCAGAGAATTGGCTACCACCGCTTGTTAGAACTAAATGACCTTACAGAATCTGATATTATTTCTTCTGGAGAATTAATTTATTTGCAAAAGAAATCCAAGAAAGGCAATAAGGATTTTTATTTGTCTAAATACGGTGAAACATTAAAAGAGGTCTCGGACAAAGAAGGCGTGCTATTAAAAAGATTAGAAGAGTATAATCATCTTTCCGCAGGGAAAAAATTGGCCTCTAATCAAAAAATTTATTTGAAAGGCGATGCTCCCAATGCTCCGCTAACAATTGAAGATTAAAATTACCCGGTCAACATTTGTATCTACAAACATATATTATTTCATGATTACCATCCATAACAAAAATTTTGTTCCTTACATTTCAGAAGATGAAATTAAGAAGAAAGTGAAAAATCTGGCGGAGCAAATCTCAAAAGATTACGATGGAATGAAACCATTATTCATCGCTATTTTGAATGGCGCTTTTATGTTCGCTAGTGATTTGTTTAAGGAGTTGGAAATTGAAGCGGAAATATCTTTTATAAAGCTGGCATCTTATAAAGGAATGAAATCGACGGGTCAGGTGTTGACCGCTATTGGACTGGACTTTGATATCAATGACAGGCACGTCATCATCATTGAAGATATTGTAGATACAGGAAAGACACTGCACTCTTTCCTTCCTCAGCTGCGTCACTCACAACCAAAGTCTATAAAATTGGCCACTTTACTGCACAAACCTGAAGCTTTGTTGTTTCCCGTTGAAATAGATTATGTATGTTTTGCTATCCCTGATAAATTTGTGGTAGGGTATGGTCTAGACTTTGATAATCTTGGTAGAAACCTCAAAGAAATATATCAAATCGAAGAATAAGGGTTGGCCGTTAATGCACTTGCAGAATAAAAGATGAAAGAATATAAGTTTCAATATACAAATCCGGTTGTGACTAATTTAATATTCTTTGGATGCATCATCTTTTGCATTTTTTTGTTCTTTATAGCGTTAAAAACTAGTTGGCCGATATTCATCGTTGTAGGGCTCAATTCCGCCGCAACCATTCTTTTATTTCAGATTTTAAAATTTACAGCCAGGCGTAATTGTATTGTAAAGGTGGATAAAATTTTTCTAGAATTTCAATTCAAAAGGTCAACAAGAACTATCCATTTTAGTGAATTGATTTTGTACAAATGCTACTATGGAAGAGTAGGTCCTGTACTTTATTTAAAAACTGCTACAAACCGCTTTAAATTGTCGGTTAATAATAATTTTTGCAAAACGGAAGCGTTTCGAAATTCACTGGACGCAATAGTAATTGTATTGGATAAATATATTGCGGAGCATGTGACGATACTTAAACGTGGTCGCTCCTTTTTTGAAACGAGGAGGATGCTTTATTTTTTAATCTTTGCAGGGGCACTATACATTCTTACGGTTTTTGACGCAACAAGAATTTGGAAAATTATAATAGAAATTGCCGGCGGATTTTATTTGTTTAATATGTGGGTCGCTTATTTTATTAACAATAGGAAAATACCGAAGTAAACTCGAGAGAATAGTATTATTTATACTTTTATTGTCTATCAGATTGGACGTTTGCTATAACTTTTAAAATTTAAA
>NZ_JBNQGD010000261.1:0-6931 GCF_050436765.1 Arachidicoccus sp.
ATAGAACTTTTCGATGTGAACAGTCAAAAAATGCTGGATAGTGTTACCATCCCAAAATCTTGGTATGGCCTTGCTTTTGGTGATCAAGACAAAACCTTATATGCCTCGGGTGGTAATGATAACTGGATTGTGAAATATAGAATTATACATGGAAAACTAGTTGAAGCAGATAAATATGCCTTGGGCAAGCCTTGGCCTAAGGCTATTTCCCCTGCCGGGTTGGTCGTAGATGAGATGGCGAAAAGAATTTACGTGGTGGGCAAATTTGATAGCTGCCTGTATGTAATAAATTTGCAAAGCAAAAAGGTGCTGCATAAGATTAATCTAGGCAGTGTGCCTTATACTTGTCTTTATTCCAAGGATAAAAAATATTTATATATTAGTCTTTGGGGAGATAAAAAAGTAGTGCAATATAATATTGCTACAAATACTGTTGATAGAAAAATTGCAGTTGGAAGTCACCCCAACGAATTGTGCCTTTCTGAGAATGGAGCCTATTTGTATGTGGCCAATTCTGACGACAATTCGGTATCAGTTATTAATACGAAGGAGAAAAAAGTAATAGAAACATTAAATGCCGCGTTATATCCTAGCGCGGTTCCGGGTTCAACGAGTAACTGCGTGGCTTTAAGTGGTGACAACAAAACATTATACGTTGCCAATGCCGATAATAATTGTTTGGCTGTTTTTGATGTTTCTACACCTGCTAATAGCCGTTCCTTGGGATTTATTCCGGTTGGTTGGTACCCAACAAATGTAAAAATTGTAGGGAACAATATTTTTGTTACGAACGGTAAGGGTTTGCGTTCAATGGCCAATCCATTAGGTCCTGACCCGCTTGATCCAAAAGAGAGGGTTGTTTATCAGGGTGGAGATAATTCTCCACATAAAGTTCCTGTTCAATATATCGCCGGTTTGTTTAAAGGGACTTTAAGTGTTATTAAAGTGCCTTCCACCCGTCAATTGAGTATCTATTCACAAGCGGTATATAAAAACACACCATATAGCAAAGCGAAAGAGCTACATGCTGAAGGAGACACTGACAATCCCATTCCATTTAATGTAGGGCAACCATCTGTTATCAAACATGTATTTTATATTATCAAAGAAAACAGAACATATGATCAAGTTTTGGGGGATGTAAAAGAAGGGAATGGCGATGCAAGCTTGGTTTTATTTGGGAAAAATGTTACACCTAATTTACACAAGTTGGTACAAGATTTTGTTTTGTTAGATAATTTTTATGTTGATGCGGAGGTAAGCATGGATGGCCATAACTGGAGCATGGGTGCTTATGCCAACGATTACTTAGAAAAAACCTGGCCTACGAGTTATGGTGGTCGTGGCGGCTATTATTCTGGCGAGGGAGAAAAAGAAATGGGCAATAATAAAAATGGGTTTATTTGGAGCGATTGCAAGCGCAACAAGGTAAGTTATAGAAGTTACGGTGAATTTGGAAACAATGGCAAGCCCAATGTAAAAGCATTGGTTGGGCACATGGCCAATTTTCGTGGTTTTGATTTAAACTTTAGAGATACTACCCGTTTCCAGCAGTGGAAAAAGGATTTTGATTCTTTGGTTGCTCACAACGCGGTACCGCAATTATGTACAGTCAGGTTTGGTAACGATCATACCCAAGGTTTAAGACGGGGGAGTCCTACACCTTTTGCACAAGTTGCTGATAATGATTTGGCGGTCGGAATGTTTGTCGATTATTTAAGTAAGAGTCCAATTTGGAAAAATAGCGTTGTATTTATTCTAGAAGACGATGCTCAAAATGGCCCAGATCATGTGGATGCGCATAGAAGCCCGGTTTATTTGGCTGGACCTTTTGTAAAAAGGCATTATGTAGATCATACTATGTATTCTACTTCAGGGGTTTTACGTACCATTGAACTAATATTGGGTATGCCACCTATGACACAATACGACGCTGCTGCTACACCATTATGGAGGTGTTTTACCAACAAGCCAGACTTTACGCCTTATATCCATTTGCCAGCATTGGTCAATTTGAACGACATCAACCGCGGAAATGGAAAGATGGCGACCCTAAGTGCATCTATGAATTTTTCGAAAGAGGATGAAGTACCGGACGCGTTATTCAATGAGGTTTTATGGAAAGGTCTGAAAGGTGTAGATGCTCCGGCACCGAAGCACGCCGCATTCGTACGTGCGTCAATTCAACCAAATGATGATTAACGAATATTCTAACGATGTAAAAAGCTCCGATTTTAAAATCGAAGCTTTTTAACGAGATGCATCCATTGTTGGTTTTTATTTCTCTACTTTTACATTGTTCAGCATGTCTTCTGTCATTCTGGCTAAGTCAAATGCTGGTTTCCAATCCCAATCTGCACGTGCTTCCTTGTCATCAATACTTTGTGGCCAACTTTCAGCGATTGCCTGGCGAAAATCCGGATTATAATTGATCGCAAAGTCAGGAATATGTTTTTGTATTTCTGCGGCGATTTCTTTGGGGGAGAAACTCATTGCAGCTAAATTGTAGGAGCGATGATTTTTTATTTTAGTTGCTGGTGCTTCCATTAATTCAATAGTTGCACGAATGCCGTCATCCATGTACATCATGGGTAAGTAGGTATCTTCATTTAGAAAGCAATCGTAAGATTTCGTTTTGAGTGCTTGGTGGAAAATGTCAATTGCATAGTCGGTAGTGCCGCCACCCGGCGCCGATTTATAACTAATAAGTCCCGGATAACGCATGCTACGCACGTCTACGCCATATTTCTCGTGATAATACTCACACCAACTTTCGCCTGCATATTTACTGATTCCGTAAACTGTGGTGGGCTCTACAATAGTTTGTTGCGGGCAATTTTGTTTAGGCGACGTTGGACCAAAGACAGCAATACTGCTTGGCCAATAAATTTTAGTAAGCTTCTCTTCTCTGGCAATTTCTAATACATTCAACAGGGTTTGCATGTTGATGTTCCAGGCCATCAACGGATTTTTTTCACCCACTGCGGACAGTACCGCAGCCAACAAATATATTTGAGTTATTTTTTCTTTTTGGACTGTTTGTTGTAGACCACTTTTGTTCATTGCATCGATATGCATAAATGGCCCTGTACCTGTTAATAAATAATTTTCATCTTTTAAATCGGAGGCTATTACATTTTCTTTTCCATAAATTTTACGCAACGCTAGAGTTAATTCTACACCGATTTGACCACCTGCTCCAATTATCAGGATTCTTTCTTTCTTAGTTGACATACAGTTATAAATTTCTGAATGCAAAGAAAACAAAACTTTAACGTAAGTTCGCATATCTATAAAAAATAAAACAAACGTTTGATATGAATAAGTCTTCTTTTTTGGATAATTTATTTGCAAGGCAATCTTACAATTCTAATAATTTCTTTCTTATCGCAGGGCCTTGTGTTGTCGAGGGTGCAGAACTTTTAGATGAGGTAGCTGCAAAGGTTTCGGCCATTTGCAAAAGGTTGGAAATTCGTTATGTATTTAAATCGAGCTACCGGAAAGCCAATCGTACAAGCGCTAACTCTTTTACCGGTATCGGCGACGAGGCGGCTTTACAGTTGTTGAAAAATGTAGGTGAAAAATACCAATTACCTGTCGTTTCTGATATACATACTGCACAGGAGGCTGCAATGGCGGCCAATTATGTGGATATGTTGGAAATACCGGCCTTTATATGCCGACCAACAGATTTGTTGTTGGCTGCTGCTCAAACAGGCAAAATTGTCAATGTGAAAAAGGGTCAATTTCTCAGCGGAGCCTCCATGAAATTTGCTGTAGAAAAGATCTCTGGTGCGGGAAATGATAGAATAATGCTTACTGAAAGAGGAACAACTTTTGGATATCAGGATTTGGTGGTGGATTACCGTAATATTCCAATTATGCAAGAAAATAATGTACCAGTTGTGATGGATTGTACCCACAGTCTGCAACAACCAAATCAAACAAGTGGTGTAACGGGAGGAAATCCGCAGATGATCGAGACAATTGCCTCTGCGGCAATCGCGACAGGTGCAGATGGTTTATTCATAGAAACGCACCCCAATCCGGCAGTAGCTAAAAGTGATGGTGCCAACATGTTGCGCTTGGATTTATTGGAACCGTTACTGGAAAAATTGGTTAAAATAAGAAAAGCGGTAATTTAATGAAAGCATAAAACTTTTATACTTTTTTGAAATTTTATTTTAGTAAATGAACTCTATTTTATTACAAAACTTGCAAAAGCATATTGTGCTTACAGAAAAAGAGCTGCAATATTTTTTTTCTTCTTTTGAGGTGAAAAATATAAAGAAAAGGGAATTTCTTTTACGTGAAGGTAATATAAGCAGAGGCTTGGCTTTTATAACCAACGGTCTTTTGCGCAGCTATTCTGTGGATAAAAATGGCTTTGAACACGTGATACAATTTGCACCAGAAGATTGGTGGGTAGTGGACATGTACAGCTTTGTAAAAGATCAACCAGCCAGACTTTTTATCGATGCACTGGAAAATACGGAATATCTTTGGTTGTCTAAAATGAATTTGCAAAATCTATATTTAGAACTGCCTCAATTGGAACATTATTTTCGAGTATTGGCAGAGAATTCTGTGATAACTTATCAAAATAGATTAATCAACAATCTTAGTTTGCCGGCTCTAGAGCGTTATCATAATTTCTGCAGTCAGTATCCATCATTAATTCAGTCATTGCCGCAAAAACAGGTGGCGTCATATATAGGGGTGACACCTGAGTTTTTGAGCAAGATGTTAAGCACTATCAAATAAGAATAATTAAAAAGTCATGAATGTAAAAATTGGAGAATATAATGTCTTGAAAGTGATCAAAGAGAAGCCTATGGGTGTTTTTCTGGACGACGGAGATATAGGTATTTTGCTTCCCAAAAGATATGTGCCTAGGGATACAAGAATTGGCGACGAATTAAACGTTTTTGTTTATCATGATAACGAAGCACGTATTATTGCGACCACAGAAAGGCCTTTCGGTGTTTTGGGTGATATTGTAAAGTTGAAAGCTGTATCTACTACAGATTTTGGTGCTTTTTTAGACTGGGGTATCATGAAAAACCTGTTTATCCCGAAATCTCAAATTCAAAATATTATTCGCCCCAATGGCGAATATTTGGTGAAGATTGTAATCGATGAATTAACGGGTCGACTAGCTGCTTCAGAAAAGTTAGAGCAGTTTTTATCAAACGAAGAATTGACCGTTAAAGAAAAAGATTTAGTGACACTTCTTATTTATCGCCGTACTAATATCGGTTATGAAGTAATTATCAATAATGTTCATAAAGGATTATTGCATTACAATGATGTTTTTGAAGATTTGGAAATAGGGGATAAGATTGGAGGCTTTATAAAAAATATTTTGCCGGATAATAAAATAGATGTTGGTAAAGGGGAAATTGGTTATGAACGTGTAGAGAATCAAACTGAAAAGATACTACGTCTCCTACAGGAAAATAAGGGTTTTCTCCCTTATCACGATAAATCTTCTCCTGAAAAAATATATTCCTTTTTTGGTATAAGCAAGAAGACCTTTAAAATGGCTATCGGCAGTTTGTATAAAGAAAGAAAAATTGAACTTACAAAAGATGGTATACAATTGTTATAACAAATAAGCCCCAAAATATTAAATTCTAGGGCTTATTTGGGGGCTATTGCCGTTCCATTTCTCAAAAAAATATTTGAAGATAATGTTACTTCATACTTTTTTGGATACTTTCGGCCGATTGTAGATGTCCTTGCAAAGTAGGTAAAGCATTATTGACAAAGTCCAATAATGTTTGATTAGTGCCATTCTTTTGCTCTTTTTGAAATAAATCTACGGCGTCTTTGTGTTCTTTTACCATTAAATCAATATAATCTTTATTAAAGTCATTGCCGCTTTTATCATTTAATTTATTAAAATTGTCTTGCTCATCCTGATCAATATCTGCAGGTAATGTAACATTGAATTGAACGGCGAGTGCTTTTAATTGATTATTTACTGAGTCGTGATCTTTTACCATTTGGGAGCCGAAATTTTTTATCTGGTCGTTGGATGATTTATCGTTTGCCAATTTCCCCATTTTTACTTCTGCCATACCTCCATTGGCTGCTTTTACCATGAAGTTGGTTTCATCCTTCGTCAATGCGATCGTACTATCTTGCCTTTTCATCTTATTTTCGGATTTTGCGGAATCTACAGCATCTTTGTTATTTCGTGTGCCGTTTCCGCAAGAGGCCAAAGTGCCGATAATTAAAATAGAAAATAGCATTTTAATGGTGTGATGATTTGCTAAAAAATTCCCGACTCGATGGAGTAGAGATTTCGAATTATTCCATTTGGAATAGAAATTTGTGTTTTTCATTTTTCATTAATTTTATGCGCTAAAAAATAGTTACCATACGAAAAAACGCAAAAGACATTCCAAGATTGAAAATCCATAACGCGGAAGGACATATAAGTGCTAGATTACGGTTTTGCAGCGAGTGGATAGGGTATCATATTAGTCAAAAAGGGCTTTAGCAAACTGTAGAATTGTTTCTACAAAATGGTCAAAATGGGCGCTGAAAATATCGCTCAAGAGAAACTTCCTTAAGTAATATAAAAAGCCTTGCGAAAGCCTTTTGGATTTAAATTATCTATGGAATAGCAGATATCGCTTCGACGACGTAAAAAATCATCTATCTGTGCAAAGCCCGTTCACCCGATGTCGTCTTTATTTCAAGTCGTCAACTTTCTGGTGTTTTCTTTAGGATAATCAAATTTTCGGACCCATCATCAACTATTAATATCATGGAATTGTTAAAAAACCTTGTAGAAACAAAAACAACGCTTACGCAAAAAGGTAAAAACTAAAAATGTTGGAATCATCTTTTGTTGAAGATACATTTATAATATATATTTGTTATAACATTCTTCTCAACCTATTTTACAATTTACCTATGG
>NZ_JBNQGD010000262.1:0-1730 GCF_050436765.1 Arachidicoccus sp.
AAAATGAGTGCTTTTGCACCCTTTATATGGACATGATCTTTTTGAATCATTAATTTGACCACTTGACCAGCAATAAATTGCGCCATCATATCGTTGACTCTTCTGCCCGATAAGATCACCTGCGGGTGGTAGCCTAATTGGGTTGCTTTATGTGCTAAATAATAAGGATCTACACTGATACAATGCCCTCCTACCAATCCAGGTTTATATTTAAGAAAATTGTATTTGGTACCTGCAGCCTCCAATACATCATTGGTATCTATACCCACCCTGTCAAAGATTAATGCTAACTCATTTACGAAAGAGATATTGACATCACGTTGCGCATTCTCAATCGCTTTTGAAGCTTCTGCAACTTTGATGTTGGGAGCTAGATGAGTGCCTGCTGTAATAATGGTTTTATATAGGTTATCCACCTCCTTTGCTACATCAGGAGTAGAACCAGAAGTCACTTTTTTTACAGAGGTCAAGGTATGAACTTTATCACCTGGGTTAATGCGTTCAGGCGAATAACCCACAAAGAAGTCCCGGTTGAATTTTAACCCAGAGTGCCTTTCTAATACGGGGACGCAGTCCTCTTCCGTACAACCAGGATAAACAGTAGATTCGTAAATAATGATATCTTCAATTTTAATAACCTTGCCCAACATTTCTGAAGCTTTTAGCAATGGTGTCAAATCAGGAGCATTATATTTGTCAATGGGTGTGGGAACTGTAACAATAAAAACATTTGCGGTCTTTAAAACTTCAACATCATTGGAACAAACCAAACCGACGCCTAAATTATTTGTTTTTGCTGCATACAAAGCCTTATTTAGTTTTTCAATATCTGCTTCTTGAGTGCGGTCTTTGCCTATATTTAACTCCGTAACTCTTTCTTTATTAATATCAAAGCCTATTACTGGGAAATGTGCTGCAAACTCAATGGCTAAAGGTAAACCTACATAACCAAGTCCTATAATGGCTATTTTTTTATTTTGGGGTTTATTCATTATGTTATCTGTTATCTGTTACTAAGTTACATTTTACGAGTTAGTTTGTTACACTACTCCATCTCACTCCCCAACCCATCCGACAATGAATCGCTGGGAGAATTTGCTCTTTTATGAAATTACCATTACCCCTGTTTATATATTCTGTTGTATCCGTGAATGCTTTGCATTTGCTTAGATCACGTTCTTCCTCCAAATAGAGGCTGCTGTTTTACTTTTTTCGTACCTCTTTCACACTACTGAGCTACAAACCAAATAAACCCTTGAAGCGTTGCCAATGAGATTTCCTATTGTCATCTCCATAACCATAGCCATAACCATAGCCATAACCATAACCGTAACTATTTTGCTTTTTTGAATCGTTGAGCACCACCATCAAATTACTTAATTTTTTATTGTGGTAAATATCATTCACAATATTGATTTGCTCTTTAAAAGTATAGTTATAGCGCACTACATACAAACAAGCATCCGCTAAACGATTAAGCGTAAATACATCGGCTACCTGTCCGACAGGTGAAGTATCTACAATAATATAATCAAATTGTTGCCTTAATGCAATAAATAACTGCTCTATACGCGGGCTTAAAATCAATTCCGCCGGATTCGGAGGAATTGGACCGGCTCCAATTACAGATAAATTCTCCACTTCTGCCACCGGATGTAATAAGTCCGCTATGGTTAATTTATGATTGATTACATAGTTGGTGATACCTTGCTCTGCATTCATACCCAAGC
>NZ_JBNQGD010000263.1:0-4085 GCF_050436765.1 Arachidicoccus sp.
ATATTTTCTTCAATCCTGATGATGAATAAATGCCGCATAAAGGTTCTGCAAAGCCTGCATCGGAAAACACCATTGCTTCGTCGGGTTTCTGGTTATATTTTTTATAGAGAAAACGAAGCACCTCTGTATTCATATCGGTCATGTCACAAGCCAATACTAATAGATCTTCCTTAGGAAATTGCAGATGAACACTCAGCAATCCAAGCAATGGCCCTCCAAGTAGGAGGCTTGGGTTATCTATCATTAATTGATCTTCGCGGAATATGTTTTTATAGCTTCCTTGCTGATTATTGACAGAAACGACGACTTTTATTTTTAATTCGGCTAATTTTTGATAGGCCGACGCTGACCAGCAAACGCCTTCCTTATTTCTCAACAATCCTTTGTCGCTACCCATCCGCAGGCTTTTTCCACCACATAAAACTACACCTGTCATTCATTATTAGATTTGATTATCAACTAGATTAAAATTATTCCTCTTTATCGTGTCGCATACCTTGAGCTACTTTGAAAATATGCAAAATGTATGGGAACAATGCATCCATTGTCTCTTCTGCTCCTCTGGTTGAGCCGGGCAAAGTCATGACCAGGGTATTGTTTATAAAGCCGGCAATGCCGCGAGAGAGCATTGCATAGGGCATGCGCTCCTGACCATAGATCCGTGCTGCCTCCATTATGCCTGGAATATTTCTCGTGATTAAAGGTTCAATAGCCTCGGGTGTTACATCACAAGGGGACAAACCAGTCCCGCCAGTAAATAAAAGTAGTTGAGTTCCTGCGCTGCTTAGTTCTTTTGCTTTTGCTTGAATTAGCGAAAACTCATCAGGAATGATTTGATATATCCCTACTTTTAAATGATGCTTTTGCAATTTTTCAATTACTGCCTTGCCTGCAAAGTCTTCTTTGTCGCCTTTGGCAATACTATCTGAACATACAATGACAGCAGTTTTTAAGGCACTAAATAAATGGTCGCTAAAGTCTGATTTACCTCCTTTTTTTCTAATTAATTTTATCGAATTTATTTCAATGCCTTTATCGATAGGTTTCAACATATCATACATGGTAAGTGCTACAATAGAGGCACCGTGCATTGCTTCGACCTCCACACCGGTTCGGTAAATAGTATGCACTTCAACAATTATATGTATCTCCAGCTCCTTTACTTCGTAGCTGATGGCAGCATATTCGATAGGCAACGGATGGCAGTCTGGAATGAGGTCACTTGTCTTTTTGACGCCTAACAAGCCTGCGGCTCTTGAAAATTCAAAGACGTCACCCTTGGGAACTGTTTTGTTATTAATCGCTTCAATGGTTTGCATAGAAGAAACCTTTACAATTGCCGTCGCTACTGCTTTGCGAAGTGTTGAAATTTTTTGTGTAATGTTATTCATTGTGAAATTTATTTATTCTTTTTCCATTGAAAAGATTGATCTTCAAAAACCTCTTTTCCCCAAATAGGTAAATCTGTTTTAATTCGTTCTACAAGTTCATTGCAAGCTTCTATTGCCGCCTTGCGATGGGGAGAAGAAGTAAACACAAACAGACAAATTTCGCCTGCAGCTACTTTGCCCAAGCTGTGATAAACGTGCATACAGGTAAGTTCATGAGTTTTAAAAACTGCTTCTCTAATTTCGTGCATTTTTTTCAATGCCAAATCTTTATAACTGCTATATTCTATTGCAACGACTTTTTTATTGTCAATTATATCAGCGCGTACTTGCCCTAAAAAAATACTGTGTGCACCTACAATTTTCTTGTTTTGATGTTTCGCAATGCTTTCTCCAATAAAGGTGGATGAAACAGCTCCTTCTTTAAAAATATTGTGATAGCCATTTTCTATTTTCATCATTGTAATTTATGTAAAGAATAATTTTCCCATTGGAGAATACCTCCGCTTAGACTTACTATCTTTCGATGATTATCCAACATTTTCGTTATTTTTTTCGCTGCAACCAAACTCCTTTTTCCTGTTTGGCAGATTAAAATAAATTGTTCGTATGGAAGATTTTGTAATTGAGGATATAAATCTTGGTCAGGTATCTTTAAATAGGCAAATCCGGACAATTCAGGCTTTTCATCGAGTTGCCTTATATCGATAACAGCTACATTTTTATTTGAACGTAGTTTTTCAAAAGCTTTCATGTCTATTGAAAATACCGCTTCTGCATTCCTGTTACAGGAAGAAGCATAATTATAATCTTTAAAAGCCGCTGCATTTTTAGGTGCCGACAATTGATTTTTTGAATGGTGGAGCAGGATGTAGGTATATATTTTTTGCTGCAGCATGTTGTAGGATAAAATGGCATTACTTGTTATGCTTCCAATGCTGGTAATCCATTTTATTGCTTCTGCGGCCTGCATGCATCCGATAATACCAGGAAGTACACCAAGCACGCCTTGGAAGCGACAATCCAACTGTTCTTCTCTGGGTAATTGTGGAAACAAATCTCGATAGTTGGCCGCGTTCCAGGCAATATTAAATAATGCGACCTGACCTTCGTACCGGGAAATGCCCGCATACACAAAGGGCTTCTTTAATAATACACAGGCATCGTTGATCAAATATTTAGACGCTAAGTTATCAGTGCAGTCTATAACTATGTCGTAATACTCTATTATTTCCAGTGCATTATCTTTGCTTAGCCTTTCTTTAAATAAAGGATAAATGATTTCTGGGTTTAACCGCATTAAGGACCTTTTTGCAGCCACTACTTTATGTTCGCCCAGATCATTGATGCCAAATAAAATTTGTCTATGCAAATTACTTAATGATACTATGTCATTATCTATTATGCCGATGACGCCAATGCCTGCTGCAGCAAGATATTGCAGCGTCGGGCATCCCAATCCGCCTGCACCGACAACCAGCACTTTGGCTGCGGACAATTTCTTTTGACCATCTTCGCCTAGTTCTTCTAGGGCAATTTGTGTTTGATACCGCTCGTTATGAAATAATTTATTCATCGTTTATCCTCCGGAAAAAGGTGGTAAAATAGCTACCGTATATTTTTCTTTTAATAGTGTGTTTGTTGTAATTATTTGTTCGTCAACTGCAATAGCATAATTGATAGAAGCCAATGAAGGATACTGTTTTAATAGGTAGTTTCGTAAGGCGTCTGTATCCTTAATATCATTGATGACAACTTGCTCGTTTTTCATGATTGCTGCTGTTTGTCCAAATAAAAGAAGTGTTATTTGCATTGGTTATTTCTGTTTTAGTAATAATTTAATTAGTCTGCTTTTTTTATAATTATGTATTTAAGCCCCTTTAAATAGCGCCTTCCGGTAGCAAAATCTGTTGCGACTAGCATTGAAATCCTACCTGATTGCTCTTTAATCTTTTTGCCATCTTTTTCCATTATAATAAAAATATGCTCCCCGGTTGGCGTATTGAAGATTTCGTTCCAAGAAAAAACTATGGTATAATTATCTGAAGCGACAAATTCAAAATAATAGCTACTTAAGTCTTTTGGAGATGGGTTGTCAATAGTTATATTGTCCAATATTTTCTTTAATGAGACACCGGCTATATTCATTAAAGTATGAAGAGGACGACGCAGTTGATTGGTAATAACTATACTGTCAATATGGACCTCAGGGTATGCTTCCAATTCTTGGGTAGTAACTTCTAATGACTGCTTTACTGTCCCTTTAATTATGAAACTATCTGTTGTGGGTATTTTCATTTGTGCAGATGCACCGCACCATATCAATAAGAACAGAGATGAGAAAATGTATTTCATGAGAAGTATTTGAGCTTTGCGGAATTTTTATTGGTTGTCTTAGAACTATCTAAAAGTATATAGGAGTTTAAATGCTGCTAGAAACAATATACTTGCTAAAACATTTTTTAGTATACTTTGCCTGAATTTTACTGCGCCAAAATAAGAACCCGTGACGCCGCCCGTGAAGGCGATAAAAATGTACAAAAATATTTGATCGTTGAAATGTATATTTCCTTTATAAGCCAGTCCGCCCAAGCCTGCAAGTGCGTTTACAAAGATGAATAAGGCACTGATGGCTGCGGTTTTCTTTTGATCCGCCCAACCTAATAGTAATAAAATCGGCGAGAGAATAATGCCACC
>NZ_JBNQGD010000263.1:4095-5236 GCF_050436765.1 Arachidicoccus sp.
GCCCGATGCGAACCCTATCAAAGCGCCTAAGAGCACAGAGCCGGATACGCTAGCCTTTTTTGTTTTGGTAATTTCTATCTTTCTAAAGAAAATGAATCTGACTACAATAATTAATAATAGAACGCCCAGTATTTTTTTGTAGATACTGCCGTCAATGGACATCAATCCACCTAGAAAAGCCATAGGTACAGATGCAATGGCCAATGGTAAAAACATTTTTAAATCAAAATGTTTCCCTTTGTAAAACAATGTAAAAGAGGTAATGGATACAAAAAGATCTAGTGTCAATGCTGTGGAATGCATGATAAAAGGTGCGACACCAAACATCGCCATTAAGGCTAAATAGCCACTTCCGCCACCATGCCCCACGGAAGCGTATAAAAATGCTACAAAGAACATCAGTAGATAAAAAATTAAAATGTGTGGTTGCATTGTTTATTATTTTGTTTAGTTAATAATATGAATCTCTACTATGTCTCCTATTTCGAAAACCGTTTTCTTTTCATCCAGGCAAATCAAACAATTGGCTTTTGCAAATGAACTTAAACGATAAGATTCCTGCGCGCCTAATGGCTCAACTTTTTCTTCTGTATAATTTCCTTTTAAGAAATGCGTGATCCCGGATTTTTTCTCTATGCGCTTCGTCAGGACTTTCTTGCAAGTTTTTATAAAGCCTGTATGATGGCTCAGTTTTTCTAAGGCCGGCAACACATATTCATAAAAACAAGTCAATACGGAAGAAGGATTTCCCGGCAAACCAAATATGGGGATTAGATCCTTCATGCCAAAGTATAAAGGCTTTCCCGGCTTTTGTTTTATGTTATGAAAATATTGCTCCACGCCACAACTCTTTGTCGCAGCTAATACAAAGTCATAATCTCCTACGCTGACACCACCGGTGAGTATTACCAAATCGGCGTCTTGCAATACAACTTCTAACGTTTCTTGCAGAAGGGTTAAATTGTCGGCTGCGAAATGAATTTGAACGCTGGAGATATGGATCTGCTGCAGTGCTGCCGTTAGCGAAAAAGAATTCGCTTCATAAACTTGGCCGTGTAGTAATTTTTTCCCGGGTTCTTGCAGCTCGTTTCCAGTAACAATGATATGGATGCGAGGCCTTGGGAAAGCTATTACTTCCGCA
>NZ_JBNQGD010000264.1:0-1365 GCF_050436765.1 Arachidicoccus sp.
GTTGGTAAAGGCAAGTCCAGGTGCCTAATCATTAAAAAGTTACTAAAGAATCTGCTTGCGACTTCATAAGGTTGATCATTAAAAAATAGGGAACCCAAGGCCCTGGCCGGCTCTTCAGTCGAGCTGCCAATACATAAAATATATAACAAAACGCTAAAAGGGAATTAACCTGCATTCCCTGAAGGGCAGTCTTTTGCGGTTAAATTAATAATGCTGCGCAAATAAAACAAGTATGCCCGTGAATAGTTCAAATGAAAGTTATGACGTTGCGGTTAAAAAATAGGATTAGCGAGGAATTGCCATTAAATGAATAGAGGTTTTAGTGTAGTTCAGGTACTGATAAATAGATGGGGTTTTTTAAAGTTTGGTTTACTTTATGGCGAATGATCATTTGGAATCATCTATAGGGATTTTATTTGCTTACCTCGCGATCGGCTTTCTGATTTATTGATTATGAGGGTAAATTAAGTGCTTGATTAAGCAATAAAGGACTTCATCTTAGGAATTTCCTCTAATGACAATTTTTAAGTTGTGGTAATTATTAATCCTTCTACAATAAATTCCTTTCGCTATGCATTCAGAAAATATTTATAATACGATAGAGTTTGACAATTACTCTATTACTCCAAAATATATTCAGTTGGCGAATTCCATCTCAAAGCGTATTGAAGATGGAACAATTGAAGATGCTTATATTCTGCCTTCGATTAACAATATCTCTTATGAATTGGATCTCAGCCGTAATACGGTTGAAAAAGCCTATAGACATTTAAAAGAAAGAGGCTTTATCAATTCGGTGCCTGGTAAGGGGTATTTCGTTCAAAAGACAAATACGAAAGGGCAAATTAAAATTTTTTTGATCTTCAATAAATTAAGTGTCCATAAAAAAATTATTTACGATGCCTTTGCTAATGCACTGGGAAATAATGTGATCATCGATTTTTATATTTACAATAATGATTTCTCGCTTTTCAAAAAACTACTTACAAGAAGAAAAATAGAATATTCCTACTATGTAATTATCCCGCATTTCATGGATGATAACGAAAAGGCTTATGAGATAATCAATCAATCCATTCCAGAGGGAAAACTCATTTTAATGAGTCAGTTACTTAATAATATTGTCGGCAGTTATGGGGCTATATATGAAGATTTTGAGCGCAATATTTATGGCACTCTTTCTAAGGCAATTGAACAGCTTAAAAAATATAACAAGTTAAATATCATCTTCCCGGAATATACCTATCACCCAAATACAATATTGAAAGGGTTTTCGAGATTCTGCCAAGACTATGCTTTTGATTATGGGATATTAAACAATATTCAAACAGTTCAAATAGAAAAACATGCTGTATATATTAGTTT
>NZ_JBNQGD010000265.1:0-2072 GCF_050436765.1 Arachidicoccus sp.
ATGGTATTTCCCTTATCTACATAGAAGCTCTGCTTGATATTGTTATCACCTTTTTTTAGTAGTGCATCATAAGCATTGAAGAAGTAGTTGTCGGTTTCTTTTGACTTGCTAAAATGCAGAATTGCGGCCATTATATCATTGCCATAATTGACCTGGTGTATCAAACTGAAGTTTTCCTTTTTTTCGAGTAGCTTTTCTTTTAATTGCTCATTCAATTCCTCTCCAAAACCATTGTACTTTAATTGGGTTTGCAGATATTCCAGATTTTTTTGTTCCATATTATTAGATTGATTGGTGAAAAATAATTGTAGATTAAACGCATGATGCTTAAAACAGGCTTGCTTTCAAAAGCGTTTGGTTGGAAAGATGAATTGATAGCCACCTACTTCCACTTTGTTCCGTTAGATTGATGGATAGATATTTTTTACCCGTTAAAGTAAAAGTGGGAAGGGCGATGATATAAATCTGGGCCGCATGGCTTCAAACAGTTGCATTGGTATTACTTTTTAGTAAAGGCAATAGTTCTAATTGTTGTGAGGCAGTCCTACGTATCTTTTTCTTATCACAGGTAAAGAAGCGTAGCTGGCTGATGTTATAATCAATCGGGCTATTATTTTCTATTGCCAGCTTAAAATAAAAAACATTATTTTTTACATAAAGACCTTTTAGCATAAATAAAATGTCGCCATTTGTCTTTCTGATATGTAGATTCGATTTTTTTGCTGCGGCCGTTTGCGCATTTGCTTCGATGGCTGGATGTGTCATCGCATTCAAGCTTTGGGTTAGTGAGTGGAGACAATCCTGTTCTGATAAGATGAAATTCAGCTGTGAGGGGTTGAAATTGTAGCTCAGAAGAAAAGAATAGAAATGACCACCTGTCGTTATCACCGTCAGATTTGTTTGGACAAAATGTTGTGTAGCTGCTTTTATCTGTAATATATTATCGGCGCCGGCTGCTATCTGAGCAAGGACAGCCTGACTACCTCTGTCGACACTTTTAATCGCAAATGGAAAAATAAGATTGGTCGTTTTGTTATAGGAAATACTAATTTGTAAAGGTGGCTTTTGCGGATGGACTTTGGCTATATTATTGGCAAGTAGGGGATTGCAGCCGTTATAGCATAACATACCTATAACCATTATAAAAGCGGACACATATCTTAATTGGATTTTTGTTGAATATGGCATGGATATTATTTTAGTTTTAAAATTTTGAAATAAAAGCATGGGTTGTGTTTACTCGTTGTTTTCATCAAAGAGCAGAACCTGATAGCCGGCTTTCAGCTCGACACGGACCAGTTTTACTTTCTTGCTTAACAGACTTTTGGCTGTTTCTATTCCGGCCGCAGCGGCCTCGGCGGATACGGATGGATTTAAACTGCTGAGGCCTATACTTTGAATGGCGCGGTCAGCTCCTTGTTTAGAACCGTCCCGATTAATGGTACCCGGTATATAAATGCCCTTTAAACCATCCAAATCATAAACGGATAGTCGAACCGGTAAAATCTTATCCCGGTAACGAATACTTGGAATAGTGATTTCCAACCTTTCCCCCTGCAAAGTGGCCCGGCCAAACACGAAACTGTTTTTAGGGATTAGGATATGGTTAACCAATATATCATTGGTCAACATTAATTGTACTGTAGCGCCTGTGACAATTTCCTGATCCCTGTAGACCACCGCCTGCATATTGTTAAGGAGGGTGTCTGCGACGGGGACATTGGATAAGCCATAAAACCCGGTTGTAACCGTAGTGCTGTCGCTTGCTGTATAACCCGGTAAAGAGCTGATGGCTGGATGGCCAACGGAGCCAATCGGCACTGCCATACCAAAGGGCTGTGCTTTCAGCAGTTTTATGGAATCGTTGCTATTTTCTTTAGGGTTCTGTTTATCTTTCCACCGCTGCGGATGCTGTATGTCCAATACCTTATCCAACATACTATTTAATTTGAGTGTTTCTGCATCCGGCTGGTCACTTTGAGATGATAATTGATTTAAATTTTCCAGGCGTTGAAGTTGGGTTGCATTCATGGGAGGGATACTTGGATAGGGTAGTTCGTTTTCATAAGAAG
>NZ_JBNQGD010000266.1:0-16930 GCF_050436765.1 Arachidicoccus sp.
CCTTTATCGACGAAGTACCTATATCTATTCCTAATAAAAGCATATTTTTGATTAATGTTTATTTATTCTCCGACAACTCGTTTTACTATATTTTTAGTAGAAAACATTTTAGAATGCTAAAGTATAACATTTTTAATATAATTTGCAATCGATTGCAATTTTTTTTATAGAATTTAAAAAATATTTTTGTAAAACAACTATGCAAAAAGAAATAACCATTTACGACATCGCGGATAAATTAGGTATCTCTGCTACGACTGTCAGCCGAGGATTAAACGACAATCCACGTATCAATAAAAAAACAAGGGAAAAAATTCATGCGACAGCCAAAGAAATGGGCTACCAGCATAATACACTCGCAAGTAATCTACGCAAGCAACAAACCAAAACAATTGGCATATTACTACATGAAGTTAATAGTAATTTCATCACTTCTGTGCTTGCTGGAATTGAAAAAGTTCTTGCCAAAGAACACTACGATATTTTAATTACACACTCGGCAGAGTCAGGAGAAAAAGAAATCGCCAATGCCAAGAACTTATTGAATAAGAGGGTTGATGGCTTAATTGTATCGCTTGCTCTTAGTTCAAAAAACATAGATCATTTTACGCCTTATTTTGAACGAAAAATACCCGTCGTCTTTTTTGACCGTATAATTCCAGAGGCCGACTGCACAAAAGTAGTAATTGATAATTTTAATTGTGGTTATAACGCCACCGCTCACTTAATAGCACAAGGCTGCAAAAAGATCGCACACATAACAGCTGACCTGGCTCGTAACGTTTATAATGATCGCTTTCTTGGCTATAAAAAAGCACTAAAAAATAATAAAATAACTTTCAAAAAAGAACTGGTGAAAGTCTGCAATCTAGATAAAGCAGAAACTATTGCAGCGACAAACGAATTACTTAAACAAAAACCTGATGCCTTCTTTATAACGAGCGACTTTGCGGCTGCAGTATGTATAGAAGTCTTGCATGAACATAACTTACGCGTACCGAAAGACATTGCCGTGTTTGGATTTAATAACGATACATTAGGAGACCTAATTACGCCTAAACTTTCGACAATAGACTATCCGGGAATATTAATGGGCGAGGTTGCCGCTGAAGAACTAATGAAAAAAATTAAACTCAAAAAGAACAACAAAAAACTTATCGATCAAACAATCACTATTCCGTCGGAAATAATAATAAGACAATCTTCTTTAAAGAAAGATTATAAAAAATATCAATAATTAACACTGGCTTCAAATGGTGACGCCGGTAATCCGTCCGTATTACAAAGATTGGCTCCTTCAGGATTATCGGCCCAAGCGTATCTGACATATACAGGGTTGTCAACCCTACTACTATAAACAATTACATGACCACCCTCAATTTTTGCTTTAGCCCAAATATATTTTTTATCTTTTCCTGCTATCGAAAAATAAGTTAATGGCTCCTGGTCACCAGTCGATAATCCCCCATCTACATTTGTAAAAGATAAAATCAGTTTATCTCCTTTTCTCTCGATTGATTTAAATAAAGGTCCGGAGTAATTAAGAGAAGATTCGCCATACACAAAATGCCGAGCCCATAAAGCCAAACGGCGACCAACTTCTTGCTTTTTTACAGGATGAATATCATTCCATTCGCCCAAACCTATTGTAACGGCCATACCAGTATTGGCGACAGATAAGGTGTTAAATTGTTTCTGTCTTAGCTCAGCCCAATCACTTTCAGACGGTGCCGAATTTGCCGGTTCAAAATTGGGTAGTTGCACATAATAAAAAGGGAAATCACCCAGTTTCCAATGTTCACGCCAATCAAAAATAAGCGAACGCATTAATGAATCATAATTATCGGGGTAGTTCGCATTTGATTCCCCCTGATACCAAAGTGCGCCTTTAATTCTATAATTCAGCAATGGTGCAATCATTGCATTATATAAGCCACCCGGTTTCCAACGAATAAACGTTTGCGACGGTAACTCAGGCATTACAGCACCTATTTTATATTTCCATAAACCTGCTACACTGACGGTATCATTTGCAGCAATTATTTCATAACGTTTGCCTGGGACAAATCCCCCTTTAGCAGCATTACTAACCACGCGAACTACAAGTTCATTGCGGCCTTCTTTTAAAATGCCAGCAGGAAATTCATAGCGTCTGCGGGGATATAAATAGGAGGTCGCACCGACAAAATTCCCATTAATAAAAACCGAATCCGCATCTACAATTCGCCCTAACCAAATCATGGCAGGTTTACCAGTCATTTCTTTAGGAATATTGATTGATTTTCTGAACCAGACCACACCATTAAAACTGCTTTGACCTTCATCACCCCAATAACCGGGAATATCCATTTGATCCCAATTGTCATCTTTCAAATTATTGCTAACCCAATTTGCTTCCAACCCCTTATCTTTTTTATTTAAAAGTGTGTACCAATGATTACTAACACTATCATCGTGCTTTTGAATGTTCGCAATAAGCGCGTCATTTTTAAATTTCTGTCCTTCTTGATACAACGCAGGAAACCTTTTCAAAGAGTTTTCACTAATCCATGACTCAGCCGGAGAACCACCCAATGAAGCATTGATAATACCAATAGGGATTTTATATTTATTATAAATATCTTTGGCAAAAAAATAAGCCACAGCGGAAAAGTCTAGTACATTTTGCGGGTTGGCTGACTTCCACTCTCCACCTGGCAAATCATTCAACGCTTCCTTAAAATTGTAAGTTTCGGGCACTTTAAATTGCCTGATATTTGGATTGGCACTTCTAGCTATAACACCTGCATAAATATATTTAAAGCTGCCTACCGTATGTTCCATATTGGATTGTCCGGCACATACCCAGACGTCACCAAACAATATGTCTTTCAATTCAACAGACTTTTCATCACTCGTAAAAGTCATTACATAAGGACCTCCTGCTTTTTGTGCAGGAAGGATTATTTGCCACTTGCCTTGTGCATCTGTCTTAGCTTTAAATATTTTGTGATTAAAATGAAGAATGACCTTTTTCTCCGGCTTTGACCATCCCCATAATTTGACATTGGTATCTCTCCGCAAAATCATTCCGTCGCTAATAAGCCTGGGTAATTTTAATTGTGCAAATCCGCCTTCAGAAATACAGAGAAGTAATAACAATACAATTACAAAACGATATTTTGATATATTCATTTTATTAAAATTAAAATCTCTATAACCATCAGAACAGTATTAAACTTTCTTAAAATTTAACCACATCCCAATAAACCGGCTTACGTTGCAAAGAAGTATCAAATAATAAAGGGTAATTTTTTCTGCCTTCCACCGGATAATGATCCAGCCAGGTATCTTTGTCGGATACATTCCAGAACGTAACACCGTTAATATATTCTTTATATTTTCTAAAAATGTCAAATACCATCTTATATTCACTTGCTTGTTTCGCTTTTAATGCCATGCTATACTCATCATTCTCATTCGGTTTTTTCGCGCGCTGGTTTTTCTCCCAAGGGAAAATGGAAATATCAACTTCAGTAAACTGAATTTTCAACCCTAAAGAAGCAAATAATTTAATTGTAGACACTAATTCTTCCTTCGTAGGTTCATAAATAGACCAATGGGCCTGAATACCGATACCTGTAACGGGAATACCTTTAGCAAGTAATCCTTTCAGAAGCCGATAGACTCTTTTCCTTTTTTCAGGGCGGATAACATTATAATCATTATAAAATAGTTGGGCATTCGGATCAGCCTCGTGTGCATAACAAAACGCGCTATCGATAAAATCTTCGCCACATATTTGATACCATTTAGAATTGCGCAAAAGCTCTGTACTATCATCCGATATGGCTTCATTGACTACGTCCCAGGCATAGACCGCATGTTTATATCGATTAACGACGGTAAAAATATGGCTTCTTAACCGTCCTAATAGCGTATCCTTAGAAACTGTCTTGCCTTCCTTGTCTACAAATAGCCAACCTGGTGTTTGTTGATGCCAACACAGATTATGACCCCGAATTTTCAGATGATTTCTAACAGCAAAATCGACAATAGAATCTGCATTACCCCAATTATAAAAATTTGGTGCAGGGTGAATGGGGCCCATTTTCATGTCATTTTCTGGTGTAACACTATTAAACTCTTTTAGTATAAGTGCACCCTGCTTGCCCGCGATATTATGAATATTCACAGCTACACCAATAGGAAAATAATTTTTATAATAATCCTTTAAGCCCTTTTCTGATGAGGATTTAGAAAAATGACCAGTATAATTGCACCCCATCGAAAAAACAAATCCACCTATAATAAGCATTATTGCTTTTCCCAGATTTTTCATCTATTAATTTTTAATAGCTACACTTGCAGCTACTAGTTTTGAAGCACCTAATTCTTGGCTCCTTTCAATCGGAGAGCTTCCGCCAATATATATTTTCAACTCACCATTTGGAATGACCGCTTTGCCGTCTGTATTATAAATTTGCATCTCTTGAGGTGTAACAGTAAAGTGCACTATTTTAGATTCATTGGGCTTCAGCGAGATACGTTTAAATCCTTTTAAGGAATATAACGGCGTTAGATAATCTTGTTGCGCAACAGATAAATACATTTGCACCACTTCATCCGAAGCTACTTTTCCGGAATTAGTAACTGTCGCTTCTACGTCAAAAGATTGATTTTTCGTTATTTCTTTTTTGTCCGTTTTATTATTCTTATAGATAAAGTTGGTATAAGAAAGTCCAAAACCAAAAGGATACATTGGTTTATCCGACATAAAACGATAAGTACGGCCTTTCATAGAATAATCAGTAAAAGCAGGCAATTGATCTAAAGACATGGGGAAGGTAACAGGTAATTTTCCGGAAGGAGAAACTCTACCAAAAATCACATTTGCAACCGCGTTTCCACCTTCTTCACCAGGATACCAAACCAACAAAACTGCATCGGACAATTTATGCACTTCTTCCAAATTCATTGGGCTTCCACCTGTAATAATGGTAATAATTTTTCCTTTATAACCATCTCTAAGCTTCTTTAAAAAATCAATTTGGTTTTTGGGCAAATTATAATCCAGTCTATCGCCATAAGTTGATGAGGCAAGCGCATCACCCTCTTCTCCTTCTATAGTGCCATCGATCCCTAAGACAGCAAAAATAACATCACACTCTTTCGCATCTCCGGTTGTCCAATCTTCCGGATTAGAATTAGGCGCGTTCAACATAATGCCTTGTTTAAACTGTAATTGGCTCCCTTTGGAAACCTGCCCGGCAATACCTTCTAATATAGTAGTCATTTTGTTATTTACACCATAATAATTCCCTATTAGAGCGTTGATGGTCGAGGCATTAGGGCCGGTGATGAAATATTTGGGCAAATCATTTTTTAAAGGTAATGCTCCATCATTTTTCAATAAAACTATTGACTCTTCGGCCGCCTTAAGTGCCAGTTGTCGATGCGCTTCACTATTGATTACATCAGCACCAATCTTATCATAAGGATCCGTTCCTACCGGATTAAATAAGCCTAACTTAATTCTTGTGCGGGTAAGGTTCGCTAAGGCACTATCGATTTTCGCCTCAGTGGTCAATCCTTGTTTTACTGCATTATCAAGTGCCGTAAAAGTATTACCACAATTCAAATCAAGCCCGTTGTTGATAGCGAGCGCGGCAGCAGCTTCCGGCGTTTCAACCGTTTTGTGAAACTGGAAGATATCGGCAACGGCATCACAGTCAGAAACGATATGTCCTTTGAAGCCCCAATCCTGTCTCAAAACGGTGTCCAATAAATAACCATTCCCGCTACAAGGTATTCCATTGACTGCGTTATAAGCCGCCATCACAGATTCTACACCTGCCTTTACCAAAGCTTTAAAGGCAGGAAAATAAGTTTCGTGTAAGTCTAATTTTGTCGCTATGGCATTAAAAGAGTGCCTATCACCTTCGGGACCACTATAAACGGCGAAATGCTTGGCACAAGCTGCAGCCTTTAAATAATTGGGATTATCACCCTGCAAACCTTGGACAAACGCCACGCCCATTTGGGAAGTCAAAAATGGATCCTCCCCGTACGTCTCCTGACCACGACCCCACCTGGGGTCACGAAAAATATTAATATTAGGTGTCCAGAACGACAACCCGCCGTAATGCAATTCATAACCTCGTTTGCGGTCAATATTAAAACTGGCTCTCGCTTCATCCGAAATAGCGGAAGAGACTTGTTTAAGTAAAGCCGGATCAAATGTTGCGGCTTCACCAATGGCTTGCGGGAATACAGTCGCAACGCCCGAGCGACCAACGCCATGCAAAGCCTCATTCCACCAGTTATAAGAAGGTACGCCCAATCTTGGAATGGCAGGGGTCGCATTCATCAATTGATTTATTTTTTCATCTAAAGTCAATTTCGAAATAAAATCATTTACTCTGGCATTGACAGATTTTGTAGGGTCTTTAAAAACTTGTGATTTCCCTTGAAAAACGGGTGCAAGCAATAAACAGATAGAAAGAAAATTGAGAAAATATTTTTTCATCCCGGTCAAATTTATAATTTAAAAATGAGAATAAATGAATAAGTCAAAAAAACGGTTGTAACGCAAATGAACTTTAATTCAATTGCAATATAGAACATTTTTTTAAAATATTGCAATCGATTGCAATATTTTAAAAAATAATACTCCTCGTGTATCTACCTCTATGAATCCAAAGTGAATATTTTTTACAGCGAATCTCTTAAGACAATAGAGAAAGGAACTTCCACCTGTTTAATTTGCTGACTGGAAATAAGGTCAGCCGTTAATATCCCCATCTGCTTAAAATCGGTTGAAATAGTTGTAATGCCTTTTAAGATAATTCTTTTAAGCGGCGTCTCATTGTATGAAATAATGCCCAAATCTTTTCCGATTGTCACCCCTTGTTCATTAGCCTTCTCAATCAAAGACACAAGATCATTTTCTATTACCGTAATATAAACCGAGCCGACAAGTAATTTCTCGTCTACTAAATCGTCTATTACTTCATACCTGAAAGCATATTGCTGGCAGAATTTTTTGAACCCTATGATAATTTCCTTAGGGTAATAACTTTGTTTTGGGAAGACAATCTTAATAGTGTGATATTTACTCAGTCGCTCTAAGGCTGTTTCCAAGGCACTATAAATATCATTCTCAAAATTTTCGTAAACCACTGCACACTTATTTCTTAGGAATGGCAATTTCTTGTCGAGCAATACAACTTTTTCAGGAGGTAGATGATTGATCAATTCAGGCACCAAATCCTCTCCTTCTATAAAATGTGGAATGATTACATAATGTGTGTAATCATCTTTTCTTTCAGATAGCAGTTTTTTAAAAAGCTTGAAGTCGTTATTATAAATATAAAAATCAACAAGCGTATCCTCATCTAAAGAAGCAATGAAAGCATCATACAAGATTTTCTTATGAGCACTTAATTTATTAAAAAGCAAGAAAATCTTTAGTCTTGGTGTATAACTCGAAACTTTTATAAAATAGCCCTTACCCGGTACGGAACCCAGCA
This sequence comes from Arachidicoccus sp., assembly GCF_050436765.1. Taxonomy (NCBI): domain Bacteria; kingdom Pseudomonadati; phylum Bacteroidota; class Chitinophagia; order Chitinophagales; family Chitinophagaceae; genus Arachidicoccus; species Arachidicoccus sp. The sequence goes on from NZ_JBNQGD010000266.1 coordinate 7,512, forward strand.
CATTCATCCCCTTCAGTCTTTTATATCCTTTCTCTGCCGTATCTCTGGATATTTCAAGTTCCGCGCTTAAATCGTTTATGGAAGGCAGAATATCGTCTTGCTTCAAATGTCCCAATTCCATAGCAGAAATAATGGCATTGGACAATTGAATATACATGGGTGTTGCCGAATAAGGATCTATTTTTATATAATCAAAATTCATTTTCGAATGAGCATTGTTTCATCTACTATAAACTTATAAAATCTATTTTAAAGATAATTTATAAATAGCTTCTTGATGGAATTTTTCTCCTGGCCTCAAAATGGTATTGGGGAAATTCTTTTGATTAGGGCTATCCGGAAAATGCTGTGTTTCTAAAGTTACACCTGTGTATTTATTTATTTTTTGCCCTCTTGCAGTTAAAGATCCATCCAAAAAGTTGCCTGAATAAAACTGTATTCCGGGCTCTGTGGTATAGACTTCTAATAACCTTCCGGTAGAAGTGTCACTGATCGAAGCTGCCAATTTATGAATATCACCATTTGTATTAAGCACAAAATTATGATCGTAACCACCTGGAACTTGTGCAATCCTTGCACCTATAGCAGTTGGTGTAGTAAAATCGAATGGCGTTCCTTTAACGGGAACAATTTTGCCTGTTGGTATTTGAGCAACAACCGGAGTATAATTGTCGGCATTAATCATCAGAAAATCGCTCAAAATTGTCTTACTTAAATCTCCAGATAAATTAAAATAAGCATGGTTGGTTAAATTGATGGGAGTAGCTTTGGTCGTAGTGGCATCATAGGTAATTTTCAAAGCATTGTCCTTGTCTAAAATATAATGGACTGTAACATTTACCTCTCCAGGATAACCTTCTTCCCCATCTTTGGAAATGTAGTTTAAAACAAGTTCGGGCTTGGTACTATCGGGCACAGAAACTTTCCACAATACCTTATCAAAACCTACATTACCGCCATGTAAATGATTAGCGCCATCATTTGTTGCTAACTGATATTGTTTACCATCTAAGGTAAACTTACCTTTTGCAATTCTATTGGCATATCGACCAATCAAAGCTCCGAAATAAGGCGGATGCGCCAAATAGCCGCTTAAACTATCAAAGCCTATAATTACCTGCGTAGTATCCCCCTGTTTATCTGGGAATAACCAACTTGTAATGGTGCCTCCATAATTGGAAATGCATATCTTAGACCCATTACCATTATCCAACTGATAAGAATAAACAGTCTGCCCTTCATAACTACCCCAATCCTTTACCTGTACAGCATTATGCGACACCTTCTCTTTAGTTTTCGTTTGTTCACTTTGACAAGAAAATAAAAAAGTGCTCATCGTTGCTATAGCAAGAAATGGAATTATTTTTTTTGTTTTCATTATACTCCTTTTTAGATTTTATCTGAAAATTATTTGTCTTTTGTTTTCGAGGCCTTAGCATCTTTCTTTTTAAATTCCGGCTTATAAACGAAATTGAGAAAAGTACTGAAGCCATCCTTATATTTTTTTCTATCCAATTTATAATAATAGGCACCCTTTTTCGAGCTTAACTTATCTCGATCTATCTGCTTTATAAGCATACTGGTAGAAGTAAGTTTACGACTAAAATTTCCCGGGTCAAAACTCACATTATACAATTCTTCAAACAATTGTTGTGCTTGAGGTATTGTAAATTTTTCGGGTAAAAGTTCGAATAATAATGGATGTAGCGCTGCACGATAACGCAATTGTTCTTTCGCCATCTCTACCATAATATTATGGTCAAAAATCAACTCAGGGTAATCATTAATGCTAACCCATTTTGCATGATATCCGGAAGATATTTGTTGTTGGTATTTTTTAATATCAATCAGCGCAAAAAAGGCAACTGCCACTGTCCTTTCTTCACAATCCCTATCCGGCGCACTAAAAACACGCATTTGTTCCATGTAAACGCCCTCTAAGCCCGTAAGCCCATTCAGAACCCTGCTAGCTGCGTCTTCTGCGCTTTCGTTTTCTTTTACAAACCCTCCTACCAAACTCCACGCACCTTTCAATGGTTCGAAACCACGCTCGATAACTAACAATTTCAAACCACCATCGTCGTACCCAAAAATTATACAGTCAACAGCCAATAATAATTTTTTTACCTGGTATCTGCGTTTTATCATAAAAGGGTTTTTAGATCAAATATATTTAAGCTATTTTTAAAGCATGGCTCCAGTTCCAGTAAGCATAGTTTCCAATTCCTCCAAGGTTTTACCCTTGGTTTCCGGCACCCAGCGCCACACAAAAAAGAAACCAATAATATTACAGACGCCAAAAATACTAAAATTTACCACAGGACTCAATTTTAGTAAATAAGGAGAAATAAAAACTACCAAAAAAGTCGCTAGCCACAAAACACAAGAAGCTAAAGATAAAGCTTTACTTCGTATATGATTAGGGAATATTTCAGACAGAAGAACCCAAGTTACAGGAGCTAACGTGAAGGCATAAATACCAATATAAGCCATCACAAAAATGAACACGATTGTCCCATTTACATTCGCACTGTCAAATGACCAAGCCAATAAAAACAACATTAAGGCCATACCTGAAGTGCCAACGAGCATCAATTTTTTCCTTCCCATTTTATCTATCAAAGCAATAGCCAAAATAGTAAAGAGGAAAAATACCAAACCTACAAATACCGCATTCAGTAGACCGTCTTTAATGTTGATATTAGCTTTCTGGAAAATCAATTGCATATAGGCCGTTACGCTATTTGCACCTGAAAACTGCTGTAGGGTAGCTAAGCCAAACCCAATCAATAAGGTCGGCAACAGCACTTTCCCAAATAACTGTTTATAGGTACCGTGCTTATCACTTGATTTCAGTGAATCATTAATTTCCTTTAGTTCCTTTGCGGCAAAGTCATTATCACCAATTTTCTTTAGGACCTCTTCTGCTTTATCATTAAAATGTGCTTTTACTAACCAACGTGGACTTTCTGGAATAATAAATAAGGCTCCAAAAAATATGGTAGCAGGAACGACCGCAGCGCCGAACATCCAGCGCCAGCTTTCTACATTGTTGGGGTCACCAAAACAATAACTCACCACAGTTGCTAATAAAATACCTAAGATAATGGTCAATTGGTTGGTCGTAACCAATTTACCGCGTATAGGGGCAGGTGCGATTTCTGCAATATACATCGGCGATAATACGGAGGCAGCTCCCACACCGATACCTTGTGCAAAGCGCCATCCAGCCAAGTCAAATGCATTTTGAGAAAGTGCAACTGCAATGGTTGTCAGGATGAGTATAAAAGCAGTAAAAATTAACGTTTTCTTTCGCCCATATTTATCGGTCAACCAAGCCGTTAAAAAAGTACCAGCCATACAACCTACTTCAAAAATGGCTACCACCCAGCCTAGCATAAAGCTTTCCAAATGGAATTGTTTTTGGATGAATGGAATCACTCCGGTAATTATACCTAAATCAAACCCGAACATCAATCCACCCATAGCCGCAATAAGGCTAATGAGCAATACATAACCTTTGTTGTAGTTGTAATGCGTACCCAAGTTCTGACCAGGTTTCGCATCGAAGGAATTCATTTGCATAATCAGTTGCTTTTTTTTATTATTTAAAACAGGTTTCGTTCCACCTTAATTCATTCTTAAACTGTCTTAGAGAAGTATCACCATCAATAACAACGCTTTCCATATTGGCAATTTCAGCAAAGTCTTCCAATTGCTGTGTACTGATGTTTTGGCTATAACATGTATGATGCGCCCCACCAGCTAAAATCCAAGCTGCTGCTGCGGTCTCTAAATTTGGTTTGGGTTTCCAAAGAATGCGTGCTACCGGCAATTTTGGTAAATCGTTTTTCGCTTCTACTCCATCCACTTCATTAATAATTAATCTAAAACGATTGCCTAAATCTACAAAGCTCGCCACCAATGCATTTCCCGGATCTCCATTAAATACAAGTCTTACCGGGTCGGCTTTACCACCAATACCCAAAGGATGTACTTCACAAGAGGCTTTCTCCGAACTTATGCAAGGATCTACCTCCAACATATGCGAACCCATCACTAATGGATTTTTCGGATCAAAATGATAGGTATAATCTTCCATAAAAGCATTGCCTCCTTTTAATCCTTTACCCATTGTTTTCATCGCTCTTACAAGTGCCGCCGTTTTCCAATCGCCTTCACCGGCAAAACCATAACCAGCCGCCATTAGCCTTTGAACTGCAATTCCTGGCAGCTGTGCCAAACCGTGTAGATCTTCAAACGTGTCTGTAAAGCCTTTGAAATTACCATCTTCCAAAAAGGCCTTTAAGCCTAATTCTATTTTAGCCGCTTCATACAACGAACTTCGCTGTGCACCGCCCTTTTGTAAAGAAGCGACGAGCCGGTAAGTATCTTCATACTCCTGCATCAATTTTTCTACTTCACTATCACTGATCGCATTGACAACTTTCACTAAATCACCTACAGCATAGGTGTTCACAGAGAATCCTAATTGCAATTCAGCACTTACTTTGTCTCCATCTGTTACGGCTACAAAACGCATATTATCACCAAAACGCGCAATCTTAGCGCCTTGCCAATCGGCCCAGCCCGCGGCTACGCGCACCCAGTCACCAATTTGTTTTTGTACATCTTCTTCACCCCAAAAACCTACCACGACTTTTCTATTCTTTCTAAGCTTAGCAAAAGCATGGCCAAATTCTCGGTCACCATGAGCACTCTGGTTAAGGTTCATAAAATCCATATCAATACTTGACCATGGTATATCCCTATTGAATTGTGTGTGCAAATGCAAAATTGGTTTTTGCAAAATATGCAATGCTCTCACCCACATTTTAGCAGGGGAAAAGGTATGCATCCAGCAAATAACACCAATACAGTTCTGAGATTGATTGGCATCAATAAATGTCTGAAAAATTTCTTCCGTCGTTTTTACTGTAGGCTTTAATACCACATTGGCGGGTATTTGCGTCGATTGATTAAAAGCTTTAGCAATCTCGCCAGCGTGTTCTGCCACTTGTTTTAAAGTTTCTTCCCCGTATAAATGTTGGCTTCCAACGATAAACCAAATCTCTGAATCTTTGAATGTTTTTGTCATTTTATTTTCTTTTGTGTATTGATTATTTTAGTAAAATATTGTCCAATTTATTCTTGCCCATAATAAGCGTTACCGCCATGTTTTCTTTCATAATGTTTGGCAATAAGCGCATCTTTTAATCTGGCGGCGTTAGGATTTATTTGCCTTGTGAGATACGCCATTTGTGCAATTGACTCAAGAACAGTACTATTATAAACGGCTTTATCGGCAGTTTTACCCCAGGTAAATGGTGCATGATTGCCCACCAAGATCATTTCTACTTCTTCATAGCTAAGATGGCGTGCTTTTAATTCATTGATGATTTGAAAACCTGTTTCGTGTTCATAATTACCTCGAATCATCTCATCATCCATTGGTGGTGCACAGGGAACATCTGTTACTAAATGATCTGCATGTGTCGTACCAAAAATTGGAATATCCTGTTGCGCCTGCGCCCAAGCTGTAGCATAAGTACTGTGTGTATGTACGATGCTGCCTATATTATCCCACGTTTTATATAACAATGCATGGGTAAGCGTGTCAGAAGAAGGTCTCAATTCTCCTTCGACAGTATTTCCTTCGAAATCAACAATCACCATGCTTTCAGGAGACAATTTTTCATAAGGGACACCGCTGGGTTTGATGGCAAAAACCTTTTCTGTTCTGTCTACCACGCTTACATTCCCAAATGTAAAAACGACCAAATTATATTTGGGCAAAAGCATATTGGCTTGGTAAGCAGCCTGCTTTATTGATTGATATTTATCCATAATTATTCTTAAAATTTATTCTCAGACTTTAATAACGTGCTTCAATGGACTTGGCCAATGATTTATATTTCTCGTATCGTTTGGCATAGACTTCCGTTACATTTTCGTTCGGCATATAAACTTTGTCAAAGCCCTGCCCCATTGCATTCATTGCCGATTCCACATTTGGATAAATACCAGCTGCGGTAGCGGCAAACATTGCAGCACCTAAAGCGCAACTCTGTTCCGATTTATGTATTTTGATAGGCATGTCCATTATATCTGCCATCTGTTGCATGATGAAGGGATTCTTTTTGGCAACACCGCCAATACCAATCAAGCCCTTTACCGGTACTCCTTCTGCTACAAATCTTTCTACAATGGCTTTGGCCCCAAAGCAAGTAGCTTCTGTCAATGCCCGAAATAGTTCCGGGGCATTACTGGACAAATTAATATCTGCAATAGCGCCTTTTAATCTTTGATTGGCATCGGGTGTTCTCCTTCCATTATGCCAATCAATAGCGATTTCCGCATTTTCTGTGACCTCAATCGCCGCCGCCTTTTCTGACAAGAGTGGGATGATTTGATCCATTTGATTTTTTATATCAATGGCCGCTTTCTTTTGCGGATTTATTTTTTCATACAAAGATTGCATTGGCCAGCTCAACAAATTTTTAAACCAGGCATATATATCTCCAAATGCGCTCTGGCCAGCCTCTAAACCGACCATTCCAGGAATGATAGAACCTGAAACCTGTCCACAAATACCCTTTACCAGGGTGTCTCCTATCTCATTTTGTGGCACGACCAGCATATCGCAAGTAGAAGTGCCCATTACTTTACTTAAATAATAAGGTTCTATTTGTCCACCTACGCAACCCATGTGACAATCGAAAGCACCACCGCCGATTATTACATTGGTTGAGAGACCTAGCTTATCAGCCCATTCTTTGCATAAAGTTCCTACTGGTTTGTCAGCAGTGTAGACAGTTTTATCCATTTTATCTACGACTCCATCTAATAAAGGATCTAAAGATGCAAAAAAATCATTTGGTGGGTACCCGTTAAATTCTTCTGCCCACAATCCTTTATGCCCCGCTGCACAGACGCCTCTTTTTAAATCTTTGATATCTTTACCCCCACTTAATAAATAAGGAACCCAGTCGCAGTTTTCTACCCACCCAGCCATCGCTTTACCTACTTTTTCATCAGTGCGCAATATGTGTAATAACTTTGCCCAATACCATTCAGAAGAATAAATTCCTCCTACATATTTAAGATAATTGGTGTCAAATTTTTTAGCATGGCTATTTATTTGCGCTGCTTCTTCAACCGCAGTATGATCTTTCCAAAGCACAAACATAGCGTTCGGATTTTGGGCAAATGCCGGCGTCAGCGCAAGCGGCTTACCTGTAACATCCACAGCTATCGGTGTAGAACCCGTACTATCGACTGAAATAGCCCGCACACAACTGGCTACCTCCTGTCCCGCTTGCGCGATACAATCTTTTATGGTGGCTTCGATACCTTCCATATAATCCAATGGATGTTGTCTAAACTGATTATTTTCAGTCTCGCAATAAAGCCCTTTACTCCATCTAGGGTAATAAAAGGTCGATGAAACCACCTCCGTGCCATTAAAAGCATTCGCTATTATTGAACGTACTGAATCCGTACCGAAGTCTATCCCAATCACATAATTTTTCATATATAATAAAAATAATTCATAAATAAATTGTCCCTGAAGTTCCTCACATAAGAACAGCAAAATAAATAACGAACCAAAGTTAGGGGTTTGTTTTGTATAATTGACAATTAAAATTGTAATTTTTACTTTTTAATAGATGGAGGATTCTTTGAGCAAGTTCGGGCCTTCTAGTTAGACATATTTGGTTTTATATCACCAACGAAGCAAACAAAGAATAAATTAAAGGAGGAAGCATAACAGTGCAGGATAGTTAATAACAAACATACGTTTATCTTTGAAATTGTATATTCAAAAACTTATTCAAAACTATAAGGGAATCATATGGAAGTAATCCTCGGCATCATTTATCACTTTTTTGGAGGCGCTGCTTCCGGAAGTTTTTACATTCCGTATAAAAAAGTAAAGGGTTGGGCGTGGGAATCTCTGTGGATTGTAGGAGGAATATTCTCCTGGCTATTCATTCCCTTTTTAGCAGCTTGGCTGACTATCCCTGAATTTTCTGAAATCATACGACATACCGCCGGAACGGTACTTTCCTACACCTTTATTTTTGGCGTTTTGTGGGGCATCGGGGGATTAACTTATGGATTAGGCGTCCGCTATCTGGGCGTTTCTTTGGGTAGTACAATCATACTTGGACTTTGCTCCGTTTTTGGCTCCCTCATTCCTTCTATTTATTACAACTTCTATCCCTCCGCGGGACATGATACTTTTACCGATTTGTTATCCCACACTTGGGGACAGATAACATTAATAGGCATCCTTATTACGGTGATCGGCATTATTATCTGCGGGAAGGCAGGAATGATGAAGGAAAAAGATTTGCCGGGAGAACAAAAATTAGACGGTGCATCTGATTACAAATTTGGATTGGGCATATTTGTAGCTATTGTCTCTGGTGTATTAAGCGCATGTTTCGCATTTGGTATTGATGCAGGTAAAGTCATGGCCGACCAAGCGAATGCTATATGGAAGATTGCCAATCCTGGGCAAGGTGAATTCCTCTTTCAGAACAACGCTACTTATATTATTATCATGTTAGGCGGCCTTGCCACCAACTTTATATGGTGCATGATTTTAAACGCACGCAACAAATCTTTTGGTGATTATATTAATAAAAAAACACCTTTATTAAAAAACTATATTTTTTGCGCATTGGCAGGGACAACCTGGTATTTACAATTCTTCTTTTATGGCATGGGTGAAAGCAAGTTAGGCAATGGTGCCAGTTCATGGATATTGCACATGGCATTTATAATTCTGGTAGCCAACATTTGGGGACTGGCACTAAAAGAGTGGAAAGGTGTAAGTAAAAAAACATTCAGAACTATATTTTTAGGCATAACAATAATCATTATTTCTATATTGGTAGTGGGTTATGGCAACTCTCTTAAGTAATCATTAATCATTTATTATAATAACAACACAGTATTATGTCAGTTGAAACAACAAGCTTTAAACACGTTAGCTATCTATGGGACAAGGCGGAAGCCGCAAAACTTGCAGGCGATGAAGTCGCTTTATTAATATATCGTTCCAATTTATTGGGAGCAGATTTGAGACTTACCAATTACGGCGGAGGCAATACTTCCTGCAAAGCAATGGCAAAAGATCCTTTGACCGGAGAAGAGGTGGAGGTAATGTGGGTAAAGGGATCAGGTGGAGATTTAGGCACCTTAAAAAGCAGTGGGCTAGCAGCACTATATGTTGATCGTTTAAGAAGCCTAAAAAATATTTATAAAGGAATTGAACAAGAAGATTCAATGGTAGCTTTATTTAATCATTGCATTTATGATCTTAATTCAAAAGCGCCGTCAATTGATACACCGTTACATGGTTTTCTTCCTTTCAAACATATAGATCATCTGCATCCGGATGCGGCTAT
>NZ_JBNQGD010000267.1:0-5751 GCF_050436765.1 Arachidicoccus sp.
GCAGTGGCAGACGCAGTTGAAAAATAACAGAGCTCCTTGGGGCGAACTAGCTTCCGATAGGATTATTATTACATTACCTGATTCTGTTTTGCAGAAAGTGATCCGCCCGGATTCTGTGATGAAATTATGGAATCTGATTATTGGCGCAGAAATGGATTTAGCGCAAGTGGATACCCCTTTTTATCGCCCTCAACGTTTGGTCATAGATGAACATATTGGAGGTGGTTTTATGCATAGCGGATATCCCATTATGGTACACCATTCCCCAACAAAACATATGTACTCAGAAGATATTGTCGCCAATCCTGAGAAATTACTCATACCAACCAAAGGCGGTGCGAATTGGGGCTTTTTTCATGAGATAGGACATAACATGCAAAACCTGGATTGGGTTTTTGATGGCACAACTGAAGTGAGTAATAATCTATTTAGTTTGTATTGTTTTGATCGACTAATGGGCGGGCAGGATGATGCACATAGTGGCGTTTCTAGTAAGAATACACAAACCATGATGAAGAAATATTTTGCAGATGGCGCTGATTACGCAAAATGGAAATCAGATCCGTTTTTGGGTTTAGTTCTTTTTCGTCAGCTACAAGAAGGCTTTGGCTGGGAATCTTTTAAGACATTTTTTAGAGGGTATCATGATTTGGCAGCAAAATATCCTAACCATGAATATGCAAAGACGGATCAGCAAAAACGTGATTTATGGATTATTAATTTTTCTAAAATTGTAGGGCGCAACTTGGCACCTTTTTTTGAGAAGTGGGGAATTCCGGTTAGTGAAGATGCCAAACAAAGAGTATCTTCTTTGCCTATTTGGATGCCTTACAATTTTCCACCTGTAGATTAAACCCCCTGATGAAGAAAAAGCCATTTCATAGGGGAGTGGCTTTTCTTCACCAGATGCTTATCTGTAAGGTTATGTATATGACTGCTACTTTAAAGAATGCTTTTTATATATAAAGTTTTTTTCATCAACAATCCGTTTCTCGTCAGAGTAATGGTTGCTTTTGTGCCGGCTTTTTTTAGCAGTTCGGTGTAGGTTTGAATATTATTACTGAAATTGTTATTGACGGCTATAATGACATCTCCAGGTAATATTCCTGCTTTTGCTGACGGGGAATCTTTTGCTACGTTCCCCACATTTACCCGTCGATCCATAAAATATAAGGTCAAGCCTGTGTAAGAATAATCAAATAAATCTTTGAAATGCGAATTTGGATGAATATAGATTTTGCCGGCAGGATAATTGAGTGTAATGTTAAATCTTCTTAGTAAGTCGTTGCCCATTATGCCTCCCAGAACCGGATAGTTTGTTACATTACTTACATCGTCAAAAGTATAGGTTGGTACATTTCTAAAGCTATAGCTCCCTACTTTTATTTCTTGAATGGTAGTGAGATTCATATTTATCTCGCCACCTAATCCCTGCGCTACAGTAGCAACTGTTTTTCGCCGTCGTTGTGTTTTTCTAAAGATACTACTGTCTTTCACAAATTGATTTGAAAACAAAAGGCAAAGCCCCGCACCCATATCGAAATAATAGTTGTCGTTTACTTTTACGCCATTTTTGACGGAAGCGCTTATGGTAGGTATTCGATTACCCATAAATGGATATAATATCTCGCCTGGCTTTTCATATACAAACTCGCCTGGCTTAAATACAAAAACTTTTAATGAATCAAAATTGAATTGAACAATAAATCTTTTAAAAAAATTGTAGCCAATAATGCCGTCTATTTTTACGCCATACACTTCGCTCAACAACTCATAGTCATCGATATGAAATTCCGGATATTTAAATTCAAGATGAGGAAATTCAAGGGTTTTAATATTTGTAACTACTGTTTTCTTAAATGAACCGACTCCACGTATATAAGAATTTGAAGAGATGAAAGGTATTTTTAATCTTACACAAGTAGTGGAATCTAAGGAAGCGCTGCTACAGCCGGTGTCCATCACAAAATTGAGGGTATCGGGATAATTATCTATTTTTCCTTTTACTAAAATTATTCCGCCAGAAAGTAGTTTGAAGGGGAAGGAGGTGATATAAGATGCTTGGTTAGCAATATTATGATGGGTGCTTCTTCTTTGCGCAAAAAGAGGAAATGCAAATAAACTATATAATAAGAATAATAAAACTCTCATAAGTTAATCCCATTTACACAACTTATCAAGATGCATTACCATTATCGAAGTTAGTTCAAATATCGAACAAATGGCCATATAAAAAAGCTCCCACAAAGCTAGAAAGCTGTGGGAGCCACTTCAACTGTTTGAAGCATTAAAAAAATCATTTTACTATCAACAGGAGCTTAAAGTACACTTATTTCCTTAGATGGCACTTTTACTTCTTCTTTTTTAGGTAAAGTAATTTGCAGAATGCCATTTTCGTATTTTGCTGAGATATTCTCGGCGTCAATCTTTTCATCTAAGGTAAATGTCCTTTTGAAGCTTTGGGTAGAGAATTCTTGACGATGCATTTTTTCTACTTTTGTTTCCGGTGAGTTTACTTTTTCAAAAGAGATAGTAAACAAGCCTTCATTTACGCTTAGTTTAAAATCTTGCTTTTGTAATCCAGGTGCTGCCAAATCTAATTGAAAAGCTTCCTTATTTTCCTGGATGTTGACAGGAGGTACATTTAATTCTTTTTCAGAATGATTGTTGGCAACGCTGCCCCAAAAATCTTCTAATAAACTGTTCCAGTTGTTGTAGTTTCTTTTTACGAGAGTCATAATATTTATTTTTATGTTGAATAATTTTGTTCTCTCTTCCTTTCCCAAATCTTGTACCATCACCCAAAAGCGAATATTTAGAGTCAATATTTCCCTAAATCTAATTTATATAAGACATAATGGCTGCTTTAGCTATTTTATAGAGACATAATGTCTGTAATTGTTTATATTATCTTTATCAGATTACTTTGTAACTTTGCGGTATCTTAAAAAATCTTAAATAGAAAAATATGTATCCGGAAGAAATAGTATTACCGATGAAGGCGGAATTGACTGATAATGGGTTTGAAGACTTACAAACTCCGCAAGAGGTGGAAGAAGCTTTGAAAAGAGAAGGTACTACCTTAGTAATGATTAATTCTGTATGTGGTTGCTCCGCAGGGAGCGCGCGCCCAGGGGTATTAATGGCAGTGCATAACGCAGAAAAAAAACCGAGCCATTTAGTTACTTCATTTGCTGGATTTGATTTGGATGCAGTAAATTCTCTGCGCCAGCATTTGTTGCCTTATCCGCCATCGTCTCCCTCAATTGCTTTGTTTAAAAATGGACAGTTAGTGCATTTTATTGAGCGCCATATGATTGAAGGTCGTCCGGCGCAATTGATTGCAGGAAGCTTGATTCAGGCGTTTGAAGAGAATTGCTAGGTGATTATTTTTGCTTAATATAAAAAGACCGTTTTCCAAGAAAATTGGAAAACGGTCTTTTTATAAGATAAAGAGGTAACAAATAAGATTAATGTTACTAGCTTGGAGTATTGTAGGAGTCTTCTACTGCTTTTAATCTTGTCTGCAATTCATCCTTAGAATAAAATTTATACAACTCAACTGGTTTGCCATCTTTTGACTGATTAATATCAGATAATGGTTCAAACGGTGCAAATACTTGTGTATGTTCAAGATCATTGCTTAGCTCAATAATCTGTCCAGGTTTTATCAAATAATTTTTATTAGCTGTCGAAATATTTGTTCCTGCTAAAACCTGTTTCAAACTATCAATCATTGCTTTTTGCTGGTCTAAATTCAAATCGTGCTTATTATTGTAATCCCGACCTTCTAATAATAGGCTACCGTAAATATCTTTGTTATTTAGATTCAAAACATAATAACCCCCTTCGGTATTTAGAGGCAAGGTACTTTTAATACCGTTGTTATTTATATTCAAGGTTTTATTAGTAACATCTTTTATATCCATTTCAAAGTTTGATGCACCTGCCGATGTATCCCCTATATTAATATTGTTTCCTTGAACGGTAATCGTTCCATTGGCAACTACCAATACTTTTCTTTCTTGTTTGGATCCGCAGGATGCAAGTACAGCCAAGGGAAGGATCGCTAATAATATTTTCTTCATTCAGGTATTTGTTTAATTAAAAATATAATAATAAAAATAAAAAAGGTGCAAAGTATTTTTTCTTCGCACCTTTCATTGTATCAAGAAGATTATTTTGCTGCAGCAAATAGCTCTGCTACCTTAGACCAGTTTACTACATTCCAAAATGCAGCCAGATAGTCCGGACGACGATTTTGATATTTTAAATAATAAGCATGTTCCCACACATCAACACCCAAAATAGGCGTGCCTTTTGTTTCAGCAACATCCATTAAAGGATTGTCTTGATTTGGTGTAGAAGTCACTTCTAATTGACCATCTTTTACAATCAACCAAGCCCATCCGCTACCAAAACGGGTAGCACCAGCGGCGTTAAATTTTTCTTTTAATGCATCGAATGATCCAAATGCTTTATTAATCGCTTCAGCCAATTCTCCGGTGGGGTTACCGCCAGCATTAGGCGCCAGTATTTGCCAAAAAAAAGAATGGTTCCAGTGTCCGCCACCATTGTTGCGAACCGCAGCAGAAATACTTCCTGCATTTTTTACCAATTCTTCTAAAGATTTGTCTGCGTTAGGCGTGCCTTGTATAGCATTATTTAAGTTATTTACATAGCCTTGATGGTGTTTGCCATGATGAATTTCCATTGTTTTTGCATCAATATGAGGTTCTAATGCGTCTAGCGCGTAAGGTAGCGCTGGTAGTGTAAATGCCATGATTTCTATTTTTGAAGATTAATTAAATTTTTTATACCAAAGAAAACACAATCACAATGATTTCTCTTCGAGTTGCTAATTTACTACATATATCAATGCTGAAAAAAATGAATGTGTAATCTTAACGCTTATTTTTAAAAAAACTTTTCATGAGCCCTGCACATTCTTCCTCCAAAATGCCCGATACGATAGATGTTTTTATGTGAAAAGGTGATTGGGACGTATATTTTTTAAATCCATTTTTTATATCGGAGGCGCCGTATACAATCTTGCCAATCTTGCTCCAATGCAAGGCACCGCAACACATTAAACAAGGTTCTATAGTTATATATATGGATGCATCAGGTAAATATTTGGCGCCTAAATAATTACAAGCAGTCGTAATCGCCAATAGCTCCGCATGTGCAGTAGGATCGTTTAAGAGCTCTACCTGATTGTATGCCCTAGCAATAATTTTGTTTTGTATTACCAAAACTGCGCCTACGGGTACCTCGTCGGCATCAAAGGCCTTCTGCGCCTCACATAGTGCTTGATGCATAAAATACTCATCAGAATATTCCATTAAAATAATTAGCAGTGAATAATCGTAAAACTATTTGGTGCGTAGAAGTAATACGTATTTCACCATTTGTTTGGCGTCGGCTAATGACAACGTTGGATGCGCTACCATTGGAACGGTGCCCCAGTGGCCACTACCACCTGAGATAACTTTTTGTGCTAACATATTAATGTTGGCTTCATTGTCATCATATTTATCAGCTACTTTTTCGTAGGCCGGTCCCGTAGATTCTCCTTCTATTTTATGGCAAGTAAGGCAATCATTTTTTGCTACCAATGCAAGCCCTTTTTGATAATCAGGATTCTTGGAAATATCGTTTTTTGCTGATGAATTTGAATTTCCCGTTACTTCATTTGTGTTACTTGTGCCGCTACCTTCTGTGTTGCCATTGTTAGAACCGCAGGACATG
>NZ_JBNQGD010000268.1:0-11098 GCF_050436765.1 Arachidicoccus sp.
GCTGCCGCAAAAGACGGAAAAAAGATTACACAAGAATTATTCAATGGAGAAATTGGTTGGGTAGAGTGGCAAAAACCGGGCTTTGATCTGGGCCTACAATTAAAACAATGTTTAGATGAAAATCCGGGGATTAAAGGCATTGTGCTCGGTTCACACGGTTTGTTCACTTGGGGCGATACAGCTTACGAAAGCTATATCAATACTTTAGAAGTAATAGAAAAATGTGCGGATTATCTAGAACAACATATTGGCAAAACCAGTCCGGTATTTGGGGGCCAAAAAATCAATTCCGCTTCAAAAGAAGAAAGGCTGAAACAAGCGGCAGCACTTGCTCCTATCTTGCGCGGCTACTGCTCTTCACAAACGAATATGATTGGCCATTTTACAGATGATGATCGAGTTTTAGAATTTATCAATTCTAATGATTTAGACAGGTTGGCTCCTTTAGGAACCAGTTGTCCCGATCACTTTTTGCGCACAAAAATCAGCCCGCTTATTTTAAATCTAACGGCAGATGAAGACCTCTCGAATATCGAAGCGATTAGAGAAAAATTAGTTCCGCAGTTTGAAGAATACAGAAAGATGTATGCGGACTATTATGAAAAATGTAAGCATCCTAATAGTCCGGCAATGCGCGATCCTAATCCGGTTGTAATATTATTTCGCGGAATAGGAATGTTTACTTTTGCAAAAAACAAACAAACAGCCAGAGTCGCGTCAGAATTTTATATTAATGCCATCAACGTAATGAAGGGTGCCGAAGCTATTTCCCAATACACTTCTTTACCGAGGCAAGAAGCTTTTAATATTGAATACTGGCTTTTGGAAGAGGCTAAATTGCAACGTATGCCAAAGCCAAAGTCACTAACCGGGCGTATTGCATTAGTTACGGGAAGCGCCGGCGGCATTGGAAGCGCTATCGCACAAAAATTTATTCAAGAAGGTGCTGTTGTTATTATTAGTGACAACGATCAGGAAAGATTAGATAAAGCAACGAAAGAATATACCGAAAAATACGGCAAAGATACTGCAGCCTTTAGCTTGATGGATGTAACAGACGGTCAAGCAATTGCCAAAGCATACGACACAGCAGCATTGTCATTTGGCGGTGTGGATATTGTCGTAAACAGCGCAGGATTATCTATCTCAAAACCTATTGAAGAGCATACCGAAAAAGACTGGGATCTTTTGTATAATGTTTTAGTAAAGGGTCAATTCTTAGTAACACAGGCCGGTGTTGCTGTTATGAGAAAGCAAAATTTAGGTGGGGATGTTTTAAACATCGTCAGCAAAAATGCACTCGTTTCCGGGCCTAATAATGCAGGTTATGGTTCTGCAAAGGCAGCCCAACTGCACCTCAGTCGCTTAAATGCCGCAGAATTAGGTAAAGATAAAATCCGTGTAAACGTCGTAAACCCGGATGCAGTAATTGCCGATAGTAAAATCTGGGAAGGTGCGTGGGCGCAAGGTCGTGCAAAAGCCTATGGCGTATCAGTGGAGGATCTTCCAAGTTATTACGCTAAAAGAACTTTGCTCAACGAAATAATCTTACCAAGTGATATCGCGGATGCTTGCTATGCATTTGTCGGCGGTCTTTTAAGCAAATCCACCGGCAATGTACTCAACGTAGACGGGGGCGTTGCTATGGCTTTTGTAAGATAGTTGAAGTAGCTTTAATTCTCTAATCATTAGGTCGCTTAAGGTTTTATAGGAAAAACTATAGAACTTTAGGCAATCATTTAAAAAAAATTAAGATGAGTATCGATAAAAATATAATCGCATCCGAGAATGAATCGTTGCATCAGCAACATACAAAGAAACTCGATTTTTTGCAAAGCGAAATAGGAAACACACAGGCAATTATTGAAAAAATAGCAGCCTTTCAAATAGGTATTCCTAGTTGGGCTTTAGGCGCAGGCGGAACACGCTTTGGCCGTTTTAGCTTTGGTGGTGCACCTCGTAATATTGAAGAAAAAATAGCCGACGTCGGCTTGCTGCATCAATTAAATAGAAACAGTGGCTCCATTTCTTTACATATCCCTTGGGACATTCCTAATGATTATGATAAAATAAAAGCATTGGCAGCAGAACATCAATTAAAATTTGATGCCGTCAACTCCAATACTTTTCAGGATCAACCCGGACAAGCACTTTCCTACAAATTCGGTTCCTTGCAGCACGTAGATGTTGCGGTAAGAAAACAAGCCATCGATCATAATATTGATGTAATAAAACAGGGTATAGCACTTGGCTCAAAAGCTTTGACTGTTTGGTTGGCAGACGGATCCTGTTTCCCAGGCCAGTTAAATTTTAGAAAAGCCTATCAAAACACTTTAGACAGCTTGCAACAAATATATGAAGCGCTGCCTGATGACTGGAAAGTATTTATAGAATATAAAGCTTACGAGCCCAATTTCTACTCAACAACAGTTGCAGATTGGGGGCAATCACTTTCCTATGCAAATAAACTTGGCGACAAGGCTTATACGCTGGTGGACCTAGGTCATCATTTGCCTAATGCAAATATCGAGCAGATAGTTTCTCTCTTATTGATGGAAAGAAAATTAGGCGGATTTCACTTCAACGATTCAAAATATGGTGACGATGACTTAACTGCTGGTAGTATCAAACCATATCAGTTATTTTTAATCTTCAAAGAATTAGTTGAAGGCATGGATGCAAGAGGCATGAACCACGCAACTGATTTAGGCTGGATGATAGATGCATCACACAACGTAAAAGACCCCCTGGAAGATCTACTACAATCCGTAGAAGCGATTATGTTAGCCTACGCGCAAGCACTTTTAGTGGATAAAAAGGCCTTAGACGACGCGCAGCAGTTAAATGACACAGCTAAATGCCAGGAGATTTTGCAAGCAGCTTTTAGAACAGATTTAAGACCTTTGGTTGCCGAAGCAAGACTGCGTTCGGGCGGCGCATTGAATCCTCTGGAGCTCTATAGGAAACTGAATATTAGAAAAAAATTAATCAAAGAACGTGGCGCTGATTCAGTGGCAACAGGATTATAAGTTATGCAGAAGATATCCGTAATTGCAATTTTTGATGTGGGCAAGACCAACAAAAAACTTTTCTTATTCGACCAACATTACCAAATCGTTTACGAAAAGACGGCAAGATTTATTGAAACAAGTGACGAAGACGGTTTTGCCTGCGACAATATTGATAGTCTGCGACTTTCTGTTTTTGAATCCTTAAATGAAGTATTGCGATTAGACTGCTTTGATATTAAAGCAATTAACTTTACGACTTATGGCGCCAGCCTGGTATATGTTGATAGTGATGGAAAACCGTTAGCACCATTATTCAATTATCTAAAACCTTATCCGGAAGATCTGAATAAAAAATTCTATAAAGCGTACGGTGGAGAAGAAGTGGTTTGTTTGCAAACTGCTTCGCCTTGTTCTGGTAGCCTGAATTCGGGACTACAACTGTATCGGATAAAAAATGAAAAGCCGGAATTATTCGCCAGGATGAAATATGCATTGCACTTACCACAATTTATGAGTTCGCTCATTACGGGTAAGTTTTATTCCGACATTACCAGCATTGGCTGTCATACTCATTTATGGGACTTCCAAAAAAACGATTACCATCGGTGGATCTATGAAGAGAAACTGGACCAGAAATTGGCCCCCATTTTCCCTTCTAATCAAGTAATTCAAACACAGTTTATGGGCAAAGAGTATCTTGCTGGCGTAGGCTTGCACGATAGTTCTGCGGCATTAATTCCCTATTTGGTCAATTTCACTGAACCATTTATTCTCATCTCTACAGGCACTTGGTGCATTAGCCTGAATCCATTTAATGATTCCCCTTTAACCAAGGAAGAAATTAACTGCAATTGTCTTTGTTACCTTAGTTATCAGGGTAAACCGGTAAAGGCTTCCAGGCTTTTTGCGGGCTATGAACACGAACAGCAAACCAAACGTATTGCAGCACACTTTCAAATGCCAGCTTCCCTTTTTAGGACAATGAATTTCAGCCCGGAAATTATAGAGATGCTCAAGAAGAAAAATGTTTTGGACGCAGAACCTATTCCACCTTGCGCCGCCGATTTTACCTCCAAATTCACTGAGAGAAACCTTGAAGATTATGGCAATATAAAAGAAGCTTACCATCAACTTATTATGGATATATTGGAACAACAATTTTTGTCGACCAATATGATTATGCAAAAAGGTATTACAAAGAAGATTTTTGTAGATGGCGGTTTTAGCAAGAACAATATATATATGAATCTTCTGGCTGCCGCATTTCCAAACGTAGAAGTGTATGCCGCATCGATGGCACAAGCGACTGCCCTTGGAACTGCTATAGCCATTCACTCGCATTGGAATAAACATCCTTTGCCAAATGATATTATTGATTTAAAATTCTTTGCGAATTCACAGAACGCCGATTTATAATTCTACGAAAAAATATTTTAATATTTATTATGGACGTCCAATTTAACCCAAGATACCCTTCCATTGAAGATCTTAGAAAAAAAGCTAAACAAAGAATACCAAGATTCGCCTTTGAATACCTTGACGGCGGATGCAACGAAGAGGTTAATTTACACAAAAATACAAATGAACTAAGAGCAGTAGAGTTAATGCCCGAATACTTAAAAAGCTTTTCTGGAATTAACATGAAAACGGAATTATTTGGGCATGTTTATGACGCGCCTTTTGGCATTTCTCCAATCGGATTGCAAGGACTCATTTGGCCTAATTCTCCAGAGATATTAGCCAAAGCGGCTTTTGACCACAATATCCCTTTCACATTAAGTACGGTAAGTACAAGCAGTATTGAACGGATAAGTGAAATTACCGAGGGAAGAGCATGGTTTCAATTATATCACCCTGCAGAGGATAGTTTACGTGATCAGCTTATACAGAGGGCTGAAGCGGCACATTGTCCGGTACTCGTGATCTTAAGCGATGTACCGTCATTTGGATACCGTTCAAAAGAAATTAAAAATGGTTTAGCTATGCCGCCCAGAATGACATTAAAAAATGTCCTTCAAATAATGGGTAAACCCAATTGGGCAATAAAAACGCTCCTACATGGACAACCTTCCTTTCAAGTGATGAAACCCTATATTCCCAAGGGGATGAACATGCATCATCTTGGTTTATTTATGAATAAAACTTTTGACGGAAGATTAAATGAAGACAAAATTGCAGCCATCAGAGACAAGTGGAAAGGCAAATTAGTTTTAAAAGGAATTGTCAATGAAATAGACGCAGAAAAAGCACTTCGCTTAGGTATAGATGGACTTATCGTTTCAAATCACGGTGGTAGGCAATTAGATGCCGGAGAATCTTCTATTCATTCACTCAATAGAGTAGTAAAAAATTACAGGGATAAAATGAAAATTATGCTGGACAGTGGTCTGAGAACCGGTCCGGATATAGCAAGAGCTCTTGCATCTGGTGCAGAATTTACTTTCTTAGGAAGAAGCTTTATGTACGGTGCAGCGGCCTTGGGTAAAGACGGAGGCAATCACACCATCTCCATTTTGAAAAGACAACTTCAACAGGTGATGCAACAAATTTGTTGTGCAAAGGTAGAAGACTTTCCCGGTCATTTGATAACTCAATAATTAAAGCTGCAAAAAGCCGATACTGAAAATAGGCTGTCTAAGAAAGATAGGCAGCCTATTTTAAATTGCAAAACTTTGTTTCTGATTGAACCATAAAAGAATTCATCCATACTATTAGAGACGAACTCATTTATTTGGAAAGGCCTTCACCATCGACACATCATCAATATAGCAAAACGAATCTGCCTTTCCATCAGCTAAGAAACCAATTTCCACCTTGCCATCTTTGACCAAAATCTGGTTAAGCACAATTTGCCGCCAAGAAGTGTTTTCTTTTTCAAAATTATATTTAAATGTTTTAGTACCCGACTTTGCGTACATCAGGAGCTGATGAAAACCTCTACTGTTTTTCACTTTAGCGGTTAAAGTATAATACCCCTCTTCCAATTTTACATACGATGAAGACATTATAACTTGTGATACTTTTCTTTCAAAATCTACATTATCGCTAATATTGAGACTTTTTTCTCCTATTACAAATTGCCTGTCCTGCTGATTATTAAAATAATTTAGCAAAGGCGACGCGCTATCATTAACGGCAATCTTATTGCCTTTTATTACCTCAGAAACCCAACCAGTTAGTTGTTCTTGAACCGGCTTAAAATCACTTGGTATTTTTCTTCTATCCGCTTCAAAGCTGCCATTCTTTACAAAGTTATTATCTTGACCCACCTGCCATTTTCCAGTTTGCGCATTTAAATCCCAAGAGCTTAAAGAATTGAAATAAGGTATTTTCTCGTCAAAAGACAAAGGACACCATTGATTGTACCCTAAGCCGTTTCCGGCAAAATCGGCCCATCGATCTCCACAAAATATGACAGTCTCTTGTTTGCTGCCTTTTATAGTATAAAAAAATCCCGTTTGTGTAATGTGCGCATAATCCTCAGAACAACCATTCATAACCATCATATTATTGGTTGGTTTATATGGACCACGAATATTATCTGCCACTAAATAATAAACGTGAGATGCATCCCAACCATATAAGTTTGACGCACACATATAATATTTCCCTTTATATTTAAACATGCAATTTCCCTCACGACCTTCCCCCCGATAGACTTCTGTACAGTCCAACAAATTTACCATGCCATCTTTAACCCCAATTTCAGAAACATAAATTTTATTTCTTCCGCGTCCATAGGAATAAATAAGATAAGATTTACCATTATCTTCATCTGTAAATACAGTTTGATCACCGGTATTTGGTGTGCCAATCATGCCTTTCATATCGATCTGCTGATGCCACTCGAATTCACCAGTAGGCGAGTTAGAAACAGCAATAAGCACCTGATTACCATGCTGCACAAATAACGCATACTTTTTCAATTCCTTTATATAAGCAACGCCCAAACGACCTACCCAAGTGGGTTTCGCAGAGTGTGCCATTAATTCCTTTTGCGTAAGTACATTCCCCTCAAAATACCAATTAACCAAATCTGTAGAGCTATAGCAAGTTACAGATTCAAATGCAGCAGAGCTTTGGGTTATGGAAGGATCTTTTCGATAAACTTCGGCTTGTTTATAATGAACACCGTACCAATAGTATTTTTTTGTTCCGGTTACAGGATCGGTAAATTTAAAAATCCCCCCGCCCTGGCTATAGATAGGTTTTCCATCATGCGTATTCCAAAAACAATCATTCCGTATATTGAATGATTGCGCCTTCGCTTCATTATTTAAAAAGACGAAGGCAACGCTCACAAAAAGCATAATAATCAAAAAATATTTGGCCTGAGTTTTCATTATACCAGGTAAGTTTAAAAATTGAACTACTTTGATTTAGATAATTCTTTAGGAAGCCATTAACAGCTTATTGATTAATGTATAATATTCCTTGAATCGACAATTCTATATTGAGGCTTTTCTCCCCCCTTACATATTATATCTTTAAAGGTCAGGCTTGCACAGTTCTTAATCTGTATGATCGATTTTTCAGGTAATACTATATTTTGAAAAAGAATATTTTGGGTATAATGTTTTTGATCTTTAAAGCCATTAATATCCATTACCACCGCATTGGGTTTTGCTGCACTCAAATTCAAATTTGAAAATTCCATATTGCTAAACAAAGGAATCTCTGGAGCGGGTGCACCATCATTATTATAATTGACAGCAGTATATAAAGTAATTTGAAGCAAATCACAATCTCTTACAATTACATTTCTTACATACCCACCCCTGTCTTTTGTAGCTTTTATTTGAAGACCATGCAGCAAATTACCTATTTTGCAATCTTGTATAAAGACATCACTCACCCCACCTGACATTTCGCTCCCAATTGCCAGAGAATGTCCTTTTACAAAATTACAGTCCGTTATACGTATATTTTTTGAAGCCTTACCTATAAAATAACCTTCGGGGTTCTTGCCGGATTTTATGGCGATGCAATCGTCTCCTGTAGAAAATGTGCAATTAAAAATATAGGAGTCAATCGAGGAATCCGGATCAATTCCATCACCATTGGATGCAGTGCTTACAATATTCAGATCGTGCAGTACTACATTTTTACTATAAATATAATGAATAGTCCAGCAAGGGGAATTCTCTACGTTCAGGCCTTGAATTTCAATATTTTCTCCATTCATTATACAAATTAATCTTCCACGCCCTCTTAGTCCAGCTTTTTTTATCATTGCATTGCCAAGTGCAGTACCACCGCCCAAAATAGTTCCTTCTCCACAAATGCGCAGGTTAACTACATTATATTTTCCAGACCTGTCAAGTGTTCCAGCATTTAATAAACTTGCGAACGTTTTTAACTCCCAACCTTCGAATCTATTTTTAATAAAGGGTTCATAATCATTAATTTCTTCACTCCCTTTTAAAATGCCGCCTTTTGCAATCAGTAAAGTCATATTACTTTTCAAATGTAATGCACCGCTTAAAAAGATGCCCGAAGGAATTAATACCGTTCCATTTTTTGTACATGCATCTATCGCCTTTTGAATTGCAGTTGTATTTTTGGTAACACCGTCTCCTTTAGCACCAAAGTCTTTTATATTAAATACTTTCCCTTGTGGCTGAGTTTTGCATTCTGCACGACTACTCATAGCTGAAAGGATTCCTCCATTATTTTCTGCCTTTATTGAAAAGGAATAAGTCTTGTCAGGGCGAAGATTTTTCGCAATAAAATTGGTTTTGTCAGACTCTCCTATTTTCTTTCCATCTTGAAAGATTTGATACGACTTCACATATTTATATTCGATAGGTTTATCCCAAAGCAAAGTTGCCGAATTAGAAGTAACACTCGCAACGGGAATAACCAAATTTCTTGCAGGAAGTACCTTTTGTCCAAATAGTTGGACAGATAGTAATAGCAATGAAAAATGTAAAGAAAGGCTCCAATAATATTTCATAATATTTTATTTGGTTTCAATTTGCAAAATAGAAATTGAATAAGGAGGGAAAGTCCTCACAAAATCTTTTCCTAAACCATCAATAGTTCCTTTTACCGGTATTATCTTTTTAGGGTCGGTTATAGAATTTGTCTCTTCTGCACTGTCTGCTTTCAACATTATTAAAGCACCATTCTTATTTACTTTGTTTGCACCTTGCAAATCTATTTTGACTTGCTGCGGTATCGACTGTGTATTTACAAATTTTAAATAAATAGTTCCGGTTTTACTATTTCTGGTCGCTACGTAAAACACTGCTGGTATTTCTTTTGCTTTTAACCCGCGGTCTAATTCCTTTTTTGAGAGTTGCTGCATTTGCATAGCAATATTACTGCCCACCACGGGAACCACTTCATCACCCTTATAGTTACTAAACATTACTTGTGCATAGTAGGATGGTGAGCCATAGCAATTCAACGTATTATAGCCAATAAGATCGGATTTCCATTGCATTGCGCCAGGATTTACATTGACAAATAAAGGTGCATAACACGACATTACCACAATGTCTGAATTGCGCTCCATCCCTGTCATCCAGGCAGCGTCACCTAAAGCAGCATTAAAATTTGGTGTAGGGCTCCCTTCTCTTGTAGCCCATTCTCCTACAAAGACCTTCGGTCCTTTTCTATCGTAATTATCATAGTGTCCGGCATCACTTTCCATTTCAGATGCCGTGCGATAATAATGTTCATCTACCACATCCGGACGTTGCAGGGTCAGTCGCTCACGCATTCCCAGATTGTCTTTTCCGCCAATAGTTGCGATTACTTCCAATTGTGGATATTTAGCTTTAATGGCTTTATAGAATTGTGCATAGCGCCCATCGTAACTGCCTGACCTATCAAACCCGTCTTCATTTCCAACTTCCACATATTTTAATTTGAAAGGCTTAGGATGGCCGTCTTTCGCTCTTTCTTTTCCCCATTTAGTAGTTACGTCGCCGGTCGCATATTCTATTTCATCTAACGCACTATTTACGAAGGGTTGCAAAAAGGGCCCGGCATCTAAATGATCTCTATTAAGGGTATACCCTGCAAAAACAGCTAACACAGGGTCCATGTTCAAATCTTCGCACCATTCTAAATATTCCAAAAGGCCCATACCGTCTGATGATCGGTAGCTCCACGGTGCCATGTGACCAGGTCTTTGGCTAAGATCCCCTAATGTTTTTGCCCAATTAAACCTTTCAGAAAACATATTACCTTCCAAATAATTCCCACCGGGAAGCCGTAAAAAAGAAGGGTTCATGGCTTTTAATAATTCCATGATATCACTACGATTGCCATTTGAACGATTGTGGTATGTCGGCGGAAAAAGCGAAACCAAATTAAAGTAATAATCACCTGCACCCGGTGTATGTATTACAAAACGTGTATCTGCAGTTTCAGCAATATCTTTATCCGTTTGCAAATTGTATCTATACTTTTTCCAATCCTTCGAATTCAATGAAATATCCGCCGATGCATAGATTGTTTTCCCGTCTTTACTTTCTATGGAAACTTTAATTGGCGTAGGACTTGTCACAGAGGCTTTGGCAAAAAAACTTCCTTTATAAGTTGTGTTAGGCTTTACGGGAATCCCCCAAAAACCTGTATTATAAACTCCCGCACTTTTATCCTGCTTTTCTACATTCACTTTTAAGCAAACTGTGAGTGCTTTATTGATAGCGTTTTGATGATTTAGGCCTATTGAATAATTATCACTACTCTCTTCCAATTTAGACCACGCAGCAGGCAACTTGTCATTATCTTTGAAAATTCTATTTTGTATAAGCTCTCCATATAATCCGCCATCATAAGAATGGTTTATTTCTTCCGTCATAAGACCGTACAGGGTGGGGCTAACCTTTACACCCAGTTTGTTCAAGTTTAATGTTAGCTGCATCTGCTTTTGCCCGTAAGAAAAATTGCTACCAATAATGGCAATCATAGTTCCAATAAGAAAAACTTTTTTCATTTTTTTATTTTAAAAATTTAAACCTAAAATTTATTAATACGAGAACTTATCCTGGTTCATTGCATCTGCTCAATCCATATTCTAGCCATCATTTCATGTCCTGCAGGCATGGGGTGAACGCCATCCCAGATCCAAT
>NZ_JBNQGD010000269.1:0-10835 GCF_050436765.1 Arachidicoccus sp.
AGGTAAAATAGCGATTCTTCGTTGAACTGGCCAACCGTAGTGCCATGGCTGCATTTTACGTCGTCGGCAAAGATTTCCAACTGTGGTTTGGAATTGATGGTAGCATTTGGGCTAAACAATAGATTATTGTTTTGTTGGAATGCATTTGTCTTCTGTGCGGCGCGGTGTACATATATTTTGCCGTTGAACACACCCTTACCGCCATCTAATATTACCCCCTTATACAACTGATTACTTTGACAATTCGGAAAACGATGATCTACTACCGAGTGATTATCCACCACATGCTTGTCACCCACCAAATACAAACCGTACAGATGTGTTTCGGTATTTGTGCCATCCAAAACCACATTCAAATTATTGCGTACTAAATCGGCTTTTGGTAATGTAAGTGTGTAATTGTCGTAACGGCTATTTTGCTCCTGTTCTACTTGTGTGTGTACAATCCATCTTTCACTAGTGTTACCACGTTGAAAATGAGCGTGTTTGAATTGTGCATTTTCTTCCACAAATATCTCAGTAAAACTATTAATGAAAAATATTTTTTTGCTGACACAAGTTGATGTTTCAATGATTTCGCATGAAGCACCCTGCGCAACCTTTATAATATTGCGTGGTTGTAAGAATACATTTTCGTTTTCCGCGTAAATGTGCACAATTTGAATGGGTTTGTCTAAGCGGAAATTCTTTTTTATTTCAAAATAAAACCCGTCTTTAAAAAATGAAGTATTCAAAGCTGCAAACGGAAACTTATTGATATCGACAGTTCTATTGATATCTTTTTCAAAATATTTTTGATTTTTAATCTCGTTTACCGGCTGAATAATGATTTTATCGGAGCTGGGAATTTCTGAAAAGTCAAAGTTGATAATGCCATTTACCAGCACTAATCGATATGCCTCTAAGTTTTTTATCTTCGTTTTATCAATCGCTTTTTGAATAGTTTCCTTATCAACCTTTTCTGTAGAACAAAGGTTATAAGCTTCATTCACAAATGGAGAAAGATTGGTAAAACGCCATTCCTCATTTTTAGTTGTGGGGAATTTATTCTCAGAAAACAATCCAAATGCTTCTTTCCTTTTTTTCAGGAGAGAAGTTTGTTCTGTTTTTTCAAATTCATGATAAGTCTGCTCAAATTCATTAACCAAAGTATCGTATAAAGAATTTTCTGCTATTTGATTAGACATTTATTTAATTCAAAATTTAAAAGTAAAAATTCAAAATGAGATTATTTCTTGCCTCGCAATGAAGGCATTCTCCAATTAAGTAATTTGTCAATTAGCCAATTACTTTATTTTCTTCTTTAATCCAGTCGTATCCCTTCTCTTCCAACTCCAAAGCGAGATCTTTTCCACCAGATTTTACAATTCGCCCATTATATAATACGTGTACAAAATCTGGAACGATGTATTCTAGAAGTCTTTGATAGTGTGTAATTAAGACAAATGCATTTTTTGAGGAACGTAATTTATTTACACCATTTGCTACGATACGCAGAGCGTCGATGTCCAACCCAGAATCGGTCTCATCCAAGATTGAAAGTTTTGGCTCGAGCATAGCTAATTGCAATATTTCGTTACGCTTTTTTTCACCGCCGGAAAATCCTTCGTTTAATGAACGGTTGACCAGTTTCGCGTCAAACTCCACCAATTGTTGTCTTTCTTTTGTAAGTTTTAAGAAAGATTTTGCATCTAATGGCTCTAAGCCCCGGTAGGAGCGTATTTCGTTTAATGCTGTTTTTAAGAAGTTGATATTAGAAACGCCGGGAATTTCAACCGGGTATTGAAAAGCCAAGAATAAACCTTCGCGTGCGCGATCTTCGGGAGAAAGATCGAATAAATCTTTTCCATCTAAAGTGGCGGAACCTTCAGTTACTTCGTAATTTTCACGACCGGCTAATACGGAAGCCAATGAACTTTTTCCGGATCCGTTGGGACCCATTATCGCGTGAACCTCTCCAGCATTCACTTCGAGATTGATACCTTTTAATATTTCCTTATTTTCTACTTGAGCGTATAAATTTTTTATGCTTAACATGCTACTATTTGTAATCTATGATTTGTAATTTAAGTTTAATGCTTTTTGCATTATTTCGCTTTATCCAACACTTCCTTCTAATGTAAGACTTAGTAATTTCTGTGCTTCTACGGCAAACTCCATTGGTAATTGATTTAACACTTCACGTGCATAGCCGTTTACAATTAAGGCCACCGCCTGTTCTGTATCAATTCCTCTTTGGTTTAGATAAAATATCTGATCTTCCCCGATTTTGGAAGTTGTCGCTTCGTGCTCTATGGTTGCCGTATTATTTTTGGATTCGATATAAGGAAATGTATGTGCACCACACAAATCACCAATCAACAAAGAATCGCACTGAGTAAAGTTTCTGGCGTTATCGGCTTTATGACCTACTTGGACTAAACCGCGGTAACTATTTTGGCCGTGCCCTGCAGAAATACCTTTCGATATGATGCGGCTTTTTGTATTTTTCCCTAAATGAAAAATCTTTGTGCCAGTATCTGCAATTTGATAGTTTTTAGTAACGGCCACTGAATAAAACTCTCCTACGGAATTATCGCCTTGCAAAATCACACTTGGATATTTCCAGGTGATAGACGACCCGGTCTCTACTTGCGTCCAGGATATTTTGGAATTGGCTCCTCTGCAGGCACCCCGTTTCGTTACAAAGTTGTAAATACCCCCTTTACCATCCTTATCGCCCGGAAACCAGTTCTGTACAGTGGAATATTTCACTTCTGCATTTTCCATTGCAATTATTTCTACTATAGCAGCGTGCAATTGATTTTCGTCACGCTTAGGTGCTGTACAACCCTCCAGGTAACTTACATAAGCGCCTTCATCGGCAATGATTAAGGTCCGTTCAAACTGTCCGGTATTTTCTGTATTTATTCTAAAATAAGTGGAAAGCTCCATTGGACAACGAACACCCTTGGGTACATATACAAATGATCCGTCGGAAAAGACGGCTGTGTTTAAAGATGCAAATTTGTTGTCGGAATATGGGACTACTGAGCCCAAGTACTTTTTCACCAATTCCGGATGTTTTTGTATGGCTTCGCTGATGGAACAAAATATCACGCCCAGTTTACCCAGCTCTTCTTTGAAAGTCGTGGCAACGGAAACACTGTCAAATACTGCATCTACAGCCACTCTTGGCTTGTTGGTGTCTTCAACGCCAGCTAAAACTTTTTGTTCATTTAAGGGAATCCCTAACTTGGCAAATGTCTCCAAAAGTTCGGGATCTACTTCATCTAAACTGCTTAATTTCTTTTTGTTTTTTGGAGCGGCATAATAGGATATTGCTTGAAAATCAATATCGGGCATCGGAAAGTTTTGCCAATCAGGCATGCTTTGTTTATTAAATGCCTGATAACCCTTTAAGCGCCAATCCAATAGCCATTGGGGCTCGTTTTTCTTTTTAGAAATAAAACGAACCACATCTTCATTTAGTCCTGCTGAAATCACATCCATCTCGATATTGGTGGTAAAACCAAATTCGTATTCCTGGGTGGAAATCCGGTCTAATATATCTTCATCTGTCTCTTTCGTAGCCATTATCTAAAGTCAAAAATTTAAAATAAAAATTTAAAAGTCATAAACCTATACTGCGAAGCTCTCCCCGCAGCTACAAGTTCTTGTGGCATTTGGGTTATTAAAAAATAGGCCTTTGCCATTTAATCCGCTTGAATAATCTAATTCTGTTCCGAATAGATATAATAAACTTTTCTTATCTACCAAAATTGTGATATCCTTATCAGTGAAAACTTCATCATCTTTTTTCTTTTCTGAATCGAATTCCAATTGGTATTCTAAACCTGAACACCCACCGCCACGTACTCCTACGCGCACGTACCTCCCTTTTTCAGTGGGTTGTTTGCTCATCAAGCCTTCTATATATTCTTTCGCTGCATTTGAAACGGTAATCATACACTTTCCTTTTGGATGTGCGAAGTTACGAATAGAAATTCATTTATGCTTTTGAACTGGTATCTTTCTTTGTTTAGAGCAGTTTGAATAACATTTCATTAATTCTATATTTTTTCAGCGATAATAGATATTGCGTTAATGTGTGGTTGATATTTTCTAAACAAGTGACGCATTTCCAATACGCGCTTTCTTGCATTTCGATATATTAAAATATTGAACCATATTTTAAGAGATCTAAAAACACCTTCATCTGCTATTAGCCGCTTAAACTCAAGCAGATGCATAGGGCTAAATAATACCTCCTTTACTTTAAAGCCTTCTTTCTCAAATAAAGCCGTCCACTCCGCGGCCGTCAATGGTCTTGCATTTACGTGCATGGCCAATGCAAGGTTCTTTTGTATGTCAGCCTTGGTATTTTCGTCTAAGCCTTCGGGTTGAAGGCATAATTCGTGAATGCCATATAAGCCACCTTTTCTTAATATTCTGTAGGCTTCGCGAATAATTTCGCTCTTTCGATGATCCGCCTGCATCGTGAGCATCGCTTCGCCCAGAACCTTATCTTTACTTTCATTTTCTTGACAGCTCTGTGCGGCATTTCCTATTATGACATGGACGTTTTTGCCTATGAATTTCTTTTGCAAATTCTTTGCTGCATTTTCGTTAGCCTCGACTGCGGTATAAGATTTAGGGTGTTGCTTCAACAGCAAAGCCGCGGTAGCTCCCATGCCGGGTGCAAATTCCAGAACGTTTTCCCCGGTGGAGATCCCAAGTGAATGTACCAATTTTAATGTTAACTCCTTTCCTCCGGGACGGAGAACTGTTTTGCCCAATTTGGCTAAAAGCCAGTGTGCTTGATTTTCTTCTGTATATGAGGTATTCATAATGAATACTTTTAAATGTTTTGCTTTGAAAGAAGTGACTTGATTTAAACTTAAATTATCGTTTTAAAAAAGTAAGACCTTCGTTCAAGCCAGTTGATAATTCTTTAATACTGGTCGTTTCTAACATTGTTTTCAGGCCTTCCCTTACTGCTTTAAATTTGTAATGCACCGGACAGGGTTTTGCTTCATTGCAGACATCTAGGCCCAACCCACAACCTTTGTATATTTCGTCACCATCAATAGCATTTACAATATGAGACAGTTTTATTTTTTCCAATGCAGTTTCTTTTATTTTAAAACCGCCTGCTGCCCCTCTTATTGAAATAATGATTTTACTATGCGTGAGCTGCTGTAATATTTTAGCGGTAAACGCTTCCGGTGAATTAATCGCTTTTGCAATCTCCTTCAAACTTACACACTCGCCTCGTTGCGATTGATGCGCAATATGCAGGGTTGCTTTTATGCCGTATTCACAAGATTTTGAAAACATATTCTGTTTAATTCGAGAGCAAAGATAGCGCATGATTTTTAAATAGGATAAAAATGTCCGAATTATTTGATAATTTTTCATTTTGTTAAACATAAGAGAACTGAAACAAGCTATTACGCTATAATAGAAGGTATTAACATTGGTTTGGGATTTTATTATTCTGTTTGGCACAATGTCTGTTTTACCCCTAACGGATTTTATTTCTAACCTATTAATGTATTAAATTATGAAAACAAAACACCTTTCGCTAGTTGTACTAGCAATGATTATGGGCGTCGCAACTTACGCTCAAGACACTATTCCGCAGAAGGACACCATTCCTCAGAAGGACACTACTAAAAAAGATACGACTACTACTCCTCCTACGAAGGATACGATGGCAAGCTTTGTAGTAATGAATTCTTCTACACAATTTTCTGCGGTGGACACTATTCCAGAAAAGACGGATACGACTAAGAAAGACACAACGGATAAACCCAAAAAAGATACGAGCTCATCTTATGCGATTGTGAATGCTGCGCAAGAGAATATTGTTTTTCTTAAGGGTGAAAATGGTGAATTAGTTTTACCGAACTTGGAAGAGAAAACCGTATAAAATTCTATCTAAGAATTTTAAAGATTAAAAGAAAAAGGATTGGACATTTATTGTCCAGTCCTTTTTTGATATGAAAAACATATATTATATTGCAGTTATATTTTAATTTAATAAGCATTCCTATGAAGTGGTTAAATCCTGATGACAGCACAGATGGTGTCGAAGTACAAAAAGGTGGTCGAGGAAAAACAGTAGGTAAAATTGGCGGGCTTGGAGCCATTGTGGTTGTTGTTATTTCGCTCATACTTGGCAAAAATCCTATGGAAATGCTGGGTTTCGTGAATAATGTAATGCCTGGCCAACAGCAGACACAGACGACAGGTACTGTGACGAATATGAATAGCAATAATGATTCTACTTTTACTGTCAGAGTATATAACAGTGCCAATAGCGTATGGGAAGGGGTCTTTGATCAACAATTACACAAAAAATACAGCCGGCCGGTTTTATCCTTATTTGAAGGTTCTACACAAACGGCTTGTGGTGGTGCATCCGCCGCGTCAGGGCCCTTTTATTGTCCGGCAGATAGAAAAGTTTATATCGATTTATCTTTTTTCAATGAATTGGCCCAGCGATTTAAGGCTCCTGGACAATTGGCAATGGCTTATGTTGTTGCCCATGAAATGGGGCATCATATACAAAATCTGCTAGGTGTAACAGACAAATTGGATGCTGCTCGCCAAAGATTGAGCGAAGCAGATTACAACAAGCTTTCTGTGAAATTAGAATTGCAAGCGGATTTCTATGCGGGCTTTTGGGCACATTATGCTGAAGAGGAAAAAATAATCGCTTTGGATCCGGGTGATATAGAGTCTGCACTCGCAGCCGCCAATGCAGTAGGAGACGATAATTTGCAAAAACAGGCACAAGGTTATGTCGTACCTGAATCTTTTACCCACGGGACCTCAGCGCAACGTGTATATTGGTTTAAAAAAGGATATACGACGGGTGATTTAGCGCAAGGCGATACTTTTAATGATGCTAGCTTGGACTAGGCTTTAATTTTTATGTGTAAAAAAAGAATTCGCTTGAGCGGTACATGTAATAACCAAATCATTAATACAAACATGAGGGGGAAGCGTTGCACAATAATAGGTTACATCGGCTATATCATTTGCCTGTAGGGCATCGTAGCCTGTGTATACTGCTGTGCTTTTTACCTTATCTCCTTTAAAGCGTACTTCAGAAAATTCGGTTTCTGCAGCACCCGGATGAATAGCGGTTACTTTTATATGATGTGGTAATAATTCTATTCTTTGGGATTGGGATATAGAATCAACTGCGTGTTTGGTCGCGCAATAGACATTGCCCATTGGATACACATCTTTTGCAGCTGTAGAACCAATATTGATAATATGTCCTTTTTTATTTTTCGTAAAATAAGGAACGATGGCTTTGGATACATAGAGTAACCCTTTAATATTCGTATCAATCATCGTTTCCCAATCATCCAAATTTGCTTGATCAAAATTATCTCTACCCAAGGCCAAACCAGCATTATTAACGAGCACATCAATATATTGCCACTCGGTTGGAAGATTTGTTAATTGTTCAAATACGGCTGTTTTGTTTCTTACATCAAAAACAAGGGGTAAGATTTTTACTTTATTTTTCTCTGCTAAAGACTTAGCAAGGGTTTCTAATCTTTCTTTTCTTCTGCCTGTAATAATGCAATTCCAGCCTTCAGAAGCGAATTTTTCTGCAATTGCTTTCCCAAAACCTGAAGTGGCACCGGTTATTAAAATAGTTTTTGACATAGTATATTTTTTGAAAGGTCGAAGGTATGAAACTTGATTTATTGCCTTTGTAAATTTTCCCGTTTCAAAAAAAATATTAGGTATAAGAAAATATATTCTATTATATTTGTACTGTATTAGATAAATAGTACACTAAATCAATAGAAATGATAAATATTGAAAATCTGCACTTCACTTACAAGAATACAATGGTGTTCGATGGGTTAAATCTAAATTTTCAGGCAGGGAAAATTTATGGCTTATTGGGAAAAAATGGCACCGGGAAATCCACGTTGTTTTATAATATTTGTGGTTTGTTGTTCCCAAAAAGAGGCTGCATTAAAGTGATGGATTACGTTCCAGGTGAAAGAACACCTGCATTTTTGCAAGGGATATCTCTTATTCCCGAAGAGTTTTATTTGCCTGACATTTCTATCCAAAACTTTATAAAAAATCATTCAGTTTTTTATCCTAAGTATAATCAAGACCAATTTGATGCTTACATAAGAGAATTTCAAATACCTATAAATAATAAGTTGCAGCAGTTGAGTTATGGACAAAAGAAAAAAGTATTGATAAGCTTTTCCCTTGCCTGTAACACTTCTGTTGTGTTGATGGATGAGCCAACCAATGGGTTGGACATCTTGAGTAAAAGGCAATTTAGAAAAATATTGGCTGGGGTTGTCGATGAAAATAAATGTATAGTTATCAGCACGCATCAGGTCAAAGATTTAGAGTCACTAATTGATCAAATTACCATCATTGATGAAGGCAAAATATTGTTTAATCAGTCGATAGACGAAATAATGAACAAATTGGTTTTCAAATTTTCTCATGATAAAAGCGATTTGCTTAATGCGTTATATGCCGAAGAATCCCTAACCGGTAACGCAATCGTTACTTTTAATATGAAAGAGGAAACCAGCAAGGTAGATTTAGAGATGTTGTACAAGACAGTTGTTACAAATGGGGATTCCTTAAGGAAAATATTTAATTAAAAGCAATTTAAAAATAGAATCTATGAACAATCATTTTAGCCTCAAACGTGTATGGCTGCTTATTTGTAGACAATGGTCCGAGTACAAAAAGTTTTATGTCTATGGAACATTGGCTCTTTTAGGCTTATTAATTTTTGCAGCTTTAGTATGGATATCTAATAGTGGCCTGAATTATAGAAAAGATTATTTGATTAGTGTCTATTCATTCGGACTTCTTTTAATCGGTGCCATTTTTGCCAATAATTCCCTCAAAATGCTCCATTCAAAAGCAGAAAGTATCTATTGGTCTACCATTCCTGCAAATCAGGCGGAGAAGCTAATTTGCATATTATTCTACAACGTAATTGTATTTACTATTGTATACACTTTGTGTTGCATTTTGGTTTCCTATTGCAGCTTTTCTTACATCGATCATATTGTAAGACTAAATCCAAAATATAGTAGTTCTTCTCTTGAACTCGATTGGAAGAATCGGAGTTCTGAACTGAGAAAAATCGTCACTTCCCTTTCTTACGCTTTCTTTGTTGTACAGGGTTTATTTATATTGGGAGCTGTCTATTTTAAGAAATATTCATTTATTATCACAACTATAATTGCCGTCTTGCTATTATTCGCTGGGCTTTTTTACATGCAAAAACTCTCCGATTATTTTTCGCCAAATTCCAGTTTTGAGATAAATACGCTTGACATCTATAAATCAACCTATCAAGAAATTTACAAGATTGACAATCCGTTTGCCAATACAATCGTTTTTATTTTGAAAATAATTGGAGGACCCTTTTTATGGCTGATCAGCTGGTATAAATTAAAAGAAAAGGAAATTTAACCCCGTAAAACTGAATTCAGATGCAATTTGATAATAGCCCGCAGGCCATTTATTTACAAATAGTTGATTATGTGTGTGAAAAACTATTACTTAAGCAATGGACTATAGAAGACAAAATTCCAAGTGTAAGAGAGATGGCGGTAAAAATGGAAGTAAACCCGAATACAGTTGCGCGCGCTTACGATTTTTTGAAGCAACAAAGTATTATCTATGATAAACGTGGAATTGGGTATTTTATTTCTCCAGAAGGATTAAATAATACAATCTCTTATAGAAAGCAAGAATTTGCCGAGAAAGAATTGCCCGGCATTTTTAGAACCATGTATCTATTGGACGTTGAGTTAGATGACTTAAAAACTGAATTCGAGAAGTTTAAAGAATTATATGCTAAAAATCAAAAATTATTCTAAATATGAAAACAAGCAACAAATTGCTCATTGGCTTTCTAATTTTTATGCTCACTGTACCCTTGTTCTTTCTATCGGCATTGAAGACTAAAGTAAAAAGAGGTGAGTTTGCAATGGAGAGTAATTACCTGACGATTACAGGACAGTTAGGGGATTATAAGGTTATAAAAATTGATGGATTGAGTAAATCACCAGAGGCTTTAAGTTGTCATATACAATCTTCTATTAGCAGAAAATATGAATATAATAATTTTCATGACAAAAATAATTTTCTATCTATCAAAAAAATAAATGATACTATATTCATACAGTATAATCGAAAAAATGAAGATAAGTCTAATGTTTTCAACTTCATTGATCTAAATCTATTTGTACCAAATATGGAAAATGTTTTGATTCAGAATGCCACAGTATATATTGATTCCGTCAATTCAAAATTGACGAAAATGGTTAATGTAAAGTTGCAAAACAACGCGGTCCTGAATATTGGAAGTACTTCGGGAGGTATGAACTCATCGAATAGTTATGTATATTTACATAACCAAGATGATAGTTACAGAATTTTACGAAAGCCAGTGTCGACTACTCAAATCTTTGACTCATTAAATATTGAAGGAGAGACTGATTCAAAGGTTGTATTGGGTGGAGTCCAAATAAAGAACCTAATACTCAATATGCAAAGTAATTCTAAGCTAGAAATCCCTTTAAGTTTGGATGTAAATCATATTAGTGGGAAGATTTCTGCCGAGACTTCTATTAAAGCGAATAGCAAAGGCATAAATGCATTGCAACCTTTATTTAAATAACATAACAAAAATAGAATAAAAGTCACTTCTTTCATGGAGTGGTTTTTAGTATGCGTGTTAAGGTTGAAAAAGTTTTATTTTTTAAATATGCCCCTTCGTTGGAAATACCTGCAAACTCCTAAGAAATTTATTTTTTGTCTTTTTTTTT
>NZ_JBNQGD010000270.1:0-2508 GCF_050436765.1 Arachidicoccus sp.
AATATTACAATGGATGTGATTATCGTCCTCAACGATGAGATCAAAATTTTGCGATTTTCATTCCGCATAAAATTATTTTTTTCCATATCTTATTTATGTATAGAGCCAAGAGTATTTATTACCAATAAATGTATTTACTGTTGCGTATTAATAATTGGAGATCTCAGTAACCAGTTTTAGCACTTTAAAAAAGCAATTATTTCGAATAAGAATTAAAATCGCCAATAATAAATTGCAATCAATTTTTTCCAGCAGTTGCGGGCTTCCATTTTCTTATATTTCATTTCACGATTATCAAAATATTCCAGCCAAAAGCAGGTAATTATGCGTAAGCAACTAAGAATTTTATAACTTCCTTATAAGTAAGACAACATTTTCTTAATAATGTACTAAAGACAATTAAAGAATTTAAGATGGAGAGAATAACATATTGCCATTTAACGTTAACGCGTTTGAAATTTTTCTAGTCGCAATTACAATTTGATTTCTAACAGTAAAGGTGGAAATATTTAATGCAATAGCCACATCCTTATATTTAAGCCCGTCTTCCCTTACCAGTTTAAATATTTGTCTGCACTGTGGAGGCAATTCACGGATAACCCGACTTATAATATTCATAGATTCATTGGATATATAAATATCTTCAGGACTATAATTCAAAACCGTCGAGGTAGCCATGGTTTTCATCTCATCTAAGGTCAATACTTGAATCCTAGAAGTTTTAGAAATATAATTGAGTGAATAGTTTTTAGTCGCCTTGTACAAATAAGTTTTAAGATTGTCTACGTCACGAAGTGTTAAACGAATCTTCCAAAGTTTTATAAATACGTCAGAAACAATTTCTTCGGCACATTCATGGCTTTTAATAAAAGTATAAGAATATTTATACAACTCAGAAAACAATAGCCTATATAATTCTTCATATGCTCTTACCTCCGAGTAACAAACTATTCTAGATTGTAACTCTTTTATCTTCCCACTATACAACTTTGACATTTTGCTTGAAATTTAAAAATTACATAAATATTTTTACCATTTTACAACATCCCAATAAGCTGCCTTACGCTGCAGCAATGTATCAAAAAGCAAAGGATAATTACGTCTTCCTTTAAGCGGGTAATGATTAAGCCAAGTATATCTATCCGACAAATTCCAAAAAGTGACCCCACCAATATATTTTTTGTATTTACGAAATACATCAAATAGCATTTTATATTTTGCCTGTTGCAAGACGTTTAATGAATCCATATAATTATCCTCTTCTTTGGCAGAGGGAAATATTCGTTTTCTTCTACCTCCGTAAAGTGAAATATCTAATTCAGTAATTTGTACTTTTAATCCAAGAGAGGCAAACAATTGGATTGTCTTTTGCAACTCTTGTTGTGAAGGAGTATTGACAGACCAATGCCCTTGAATACCAATTCCTGAAACAGGAATCCCTTTTGCTATCAGGTTTTTCAAAAGCCTATATATCTTCTCCCTTTTTTTGGGAACAACGACATTATAATCATTATAAAATAATTGCGCCCGGGGATCTGCCTCGTGTGCATAACAGAATGCACTGTCAATAAAGTCTTCACCGCAAATTTGCGACCACTTAGAATCACGTAAATAAGCTGAATCCTTATCTGAAATAGCTTCATTCACTACGTCCCAGGCATATACACTTTGCTTATATCTTCCAACTACGGTAGAAATATGTTGTTTTAGTCGCTGCAATAAAGTATCCTTGGAAACCAATTTTCCATGACTATCCACAAAAAACCATTTCGGTGCCTGTTGATACCAACACAAATTATGACCTCTTATTTTTAAATGGTGGTGTTCAGCAAATGCAACAATTGAATCCGCATTAGTCCAGTTATAAAGATTCGGAAATGGATGAATGGGCCCAATTTTCATATCATTTTCAGGAGTAAGGCTATTAAACTCCTTCAATACCAATTGCGATTCCTTTCCAGAAAGATCACGTACATTCACCGCCACGCCAATAGGGAAATAATCTTTATAGTAATCTTTCAAACCCTTATCATTCTTAAACGATAAATGACTCTTGAAAGAAAGAAACGAAAAAAGACCTATAATTGTAATAATTACAAATGAAATTTTTACAAAAAAAT
Source organism: Arachidicoccus sp. (assembly GCF_050436765.1). NCBI lineage: Bacteria > Pseudomonadati > Bacteroidota > Chitinophagia > Chitinophagales > Chitinophagaceae > Arachidicoccus > Arachidicoccus sp. The sequence continues at coordinate 2,121 of NZ_JBNQGD010000270.1, forward strand.
ATTTCATAATATTTAAAGATTTAAAGATTTAAATTATTCACTCAAAATAGAAATAAAATTTCGTTCTAAGAAAAAATTGCAATCGATTGCGCAATAATAAAAAAACAACCAAAATATCTTACAAAAACAAGCCTTATATTAGTAATATTGCGGTATTAAAGTAAATATGATATTAACAAAAAATATCAAAACAATCGTTTGTAATTTACGGAATAAAGCCAAAAAACCAGGAAGTATTTTGAAAAACGAGTGTAAACTTATCCAATCCTATCCTAAGTGCCGCGGATCAAGATTACAACTCGTTTTTACTTCAAAATTCTGCATTCAATGTCCTATTTCTTCTTCCAGAATCCTTCAATTTCCTCTAAGGTTTTTCCTTTTGTTTCAG
>NZ_JBNQGD010000271.1:0-720 GCF_050436765.1 Arachidicoccus sp.
ATGATGGGTCAGCATAATTCAGAACAGTGGGTCAGCATACACCAGAATTTACAGATGGGATTTTGTGGATTTAATTCATCATCTTACACATGTTCGAAAATAGCGACTATGCATCTTATTTTGTAGGGGAATATGAGGATAATTTTGATGCTTATGGACCAAGTGGCTATTCAATATTTAATGAAGATCAATATGGAAATATCATTTCTGCAAATTTTACGCAAGATGAGTCCACGGATTTTGTATAACACGAAGTTGGCTCTTTTTCTTATGTTTCCACAATTTACGGTGGAGTAGGTAGTATCAGGGATTTCTTTGATTTAAATAGTGCCTCTTCTAATCAGGTAATGTCGACCATAAATATTGATGGAAACGATCATGAAATCAATATTACTAAAGTATATGAGTACATTCTTACGTTTTAAATTTTACCATACCTAATTGGTCAAAAATTTTATGCATTATTTGCTTTTCATCTTTTTCATTATAAAAATAATAAAGCGTAATAAAATTTCCCTTCTCGTTTTCAAAGGCTAAAGCTTTGCATTTATAGTATTTCCCTTTAAACGGCTTTGTTACTTTTATATTATACACAATTCCAAAACTATCTTTAGCATTAATTTTTTTTAATTGAATAGAGGTTAAATATGTACAACTGTTTGGTTCATAAAACCGGACGTTTCGATGATATAGTAATGTAGGGTGTAGATTGTTGGAGAG
>NZ_JBNQGD010000271.1:730-5605 GCF_050436765.1 Arachidicoccus sp.
TGTAATGGACTCTTTTAATGGAAAAGTTCCCTCATGTGGGCTCATAGAAAAAAGAAAAATACCTATAAGATAATTTGAGTTTGATTTTTCAGCAAATGTCCTTACTATCTGGAAGCCATGAAAAGCTTCTTCTAAAGGAGTTGGAGAATAAAAACCATAAATAGAATCAACAATACGGAAATGCTGCCCTTCATCAAAACCAACATCGATGTGACAAATATTTACTAAAGTCTTATAAACATCCTCCTTTGGGCTAAGTTGTTTGTTTTTTTGCGATAAAGGGATACTGCTGGTGCCTAAAAAAATAGTGTCTCCTCGTTTTACAAAGCCGTCAGAATTTAATTGTCCAAATAGCTTTGGAAAAATTCCTAAAAAAAACAGAAATAAAAATACTTTTTCTATCTTCATTTTACTATTCGAGTTAAACATTAATTGTCAATTATTTAGTTTTGCTAATTTTGTCGTCATTGTGTAATATAATCAACTTACCCTTTGAAAAAATTTCTTTTAATACGGATTCATTATCATAATATTGGCAATTCATCGGGATTGTCTCCCATTTTAGTAAAAATATCGATAAGCCAATTTGAGCCATGCCCCACTGCGGCAAGATTCCTTAACCATGATTCTAATTCTCCTTTACGGATTACGAATACTCCATACTCTTGAAGTTGATTGAAAAAATTAGAACATGCTTCATTATCGCTTTGTTGCAATAAGTCAATACCGCCAGCAATTTTCCAGTTTTGTCGAGTTGCATTAAAAGCTGCAAGAATTTTTGTTCTTTGGTTGTGCAACCCTTCGTGTGATAGAGTTGGAGTAAAAGAACCGTCAAGCAATTTTGTAAATACTTGCCCTCCTTCTTTTATTACATCAATGTCAACAATTCCAACGGTAGGGATGCCAAGTTCGCGAAGAGGTTTTACAATATCCCAAACTGTCTGCTTGTTCTGTGCATTTATGAATAAGCAGTTTGGAATACCTCTTGGGTCTTTCCGTGATAACAATCTCTCATTTATTTCTTGATAGAATGCCCGGTCGGAATCTGCTTCCGTAACAATTACAGATTCAAAAAACAATCCGTTAAGAACACCTGTTGAACGCAACAGGGGGTGTCGCATTAGAAGTTGTATTTTTTCCTTTGGAAGAATTCTTGCTGTTGGCAACCCATTTTTATAGGTCAATCGGATAATGTTTAGTGGCGCTCCTGATTGAATACACCCCATAAGAAAAGAAGAACTATGAGTTGAAACAACAACTCTTTTATTTGATTTGGTAAGTGAGTTGCCAATCTCCTTTCCTAATTTGTTTGATAATGCTGGATGCAGGAATGCCTCTGGTTCATCTATCAAGGTAATTTTTGGGTCGCCTGCAAGTAAGGTCGTGATAATTCCTGAAAATGCTTTAACTCCATCGCTTGCCATTGTTATTTGCAAAGCAGCTTTATGAAAATTTATTGCTTCGGTTTCCCAACCTTTTTCTTCTCTTTCATTACTTGGTTCTCTGTCTGATAGGCGAACTCTTAATTTCCCGATGTTTGTTGGGTCAATTACATAATACTTTCCGAAAGATTCAAAGACTATTCTTCTAACTTGTGCTCTTAACGCATTATCAATAAATAAGTGTGCTAAGTGATTTTTAGGCGTCGTCTGTAAATCTCCTGCTTCTTGTTCGTTCAGTAAATTCAATCTGTTAGTTCCGTCCAACCTTAGTGTGTAAAGATTCAAAAATTGTGCATAATATCCTTGCCTCGTGTTCGGGTGTTGTGCCTCATCAATTAAACCTGCTTTATTTACTTGGACTCTTGCTGTCTGATTATTCTGTGGATTGAGTTTGCCAATTAGCACATGCCCAGGCATAACATTTTCTCCTAACTTCGGTGTCTGCTCAATCTTTGCCAATTCAGATTCAATATTATCCTTGGTCAATGCTGAAAAAGTCAGATTGTCTAATATCAAGTCAGTTGGTTGTCCGTGAATTTTGCGGGAATGATTCTCTATTTCAATCAGAATTCTACTTTTTCCAGAGTTATTTGGTCCAACAAAAACAGTAATCGGTGTCATGTTTACTTCAAGGTTTGGTTGTCCTTGCGATGAACCGAATTTTAGTTTTAGTTTGTCAATCATTGAGCTGTCTATTAGATTTGTTTGTCTGTTAAAAGTTGAAATGTTGCCATGGCATGACCGCTAACTCTCAAATATACAAACCTTTTATTATTTTATTTCGTCAATCATACCAAAATTGCTATGAGTGACGAAAATTTTTTAATGTAGACAATACAAAATACGCATGCCATCGAAAATTGAAAATGTTTGTATTATTGAGCTTGAGGGATTGCATAGGTAGCTGCTGCAAGGCAAGAGTGACAAATAAGGACATAACTACTAAAAACCGCATCACAAATCAATATTGCATTATCTTCGATAAGCTGTGCAAGGGTAGCCTTTCTTTGTATCCCTAAGAGCTTTATTATGCTTATAAAAAGAAATCATTAAGAAAGCACAGTAACCTTAATGAGCCTAACTTCTATCCATACCTCCACTAACTAGCTCAGACATGTGGCGTAGGCAATACGTGGGGAGCTATCTGTGCAAAAAAGCAACTTTTTCTATTTTTCTCCACCCAACAGCTTTTGGATGAAGGCATCTTTTTCTTTAATCATGCGTTCGTATAGTTCCACGATTTTATCGATAGGGTTAAAGGTGCAGTTATCAAAATTGGGAGAAAAATGTCCGTTGTTGATGCTGCCATTTTCAAATGTATTAAAGTAAGCTATCGCTGCTTCCTCGTCAAAATTTTTGATGGCTTCCACAGGAACTTTTAAGATAGCCGCCACCTGTTCTAAAATATCCGGTTCGATGATTTCCTTTTGTTCCAGCAAAGAAATCTTTTTCTGGTTCCAGTCATCGCCAAGCCCGTAGGCAAGCCCTTCCTGCTTAATGCCGAGCATCTCGCGGAAACGTTTAATATTCCTGCCCTGATGTATTGTTTTTTCCATATTAAGTTGCCATTTATACAAAAAAAATAAAAATGGCCGTAAAGCAACTTCTAAAATACCTAGACAATCAGGTAAAGTACCTGTTTTAAGAATAGGGTACCGCTTTTACGCACCCTAACTTGTGCCGAAAACAAATATTATGGATGCTATTATTGGTTCACTTATAAAAAAAATTGTTGAAAGCTATACCCCGGTATGGATTATCTGCTTTGCCAAAGTGACCACACAGTACAGTGCCTGCGGCTGTTTTACAGACAGCACAAACAATTCTGTCTGCCACTATTTTCTTTTGGTGGTCACACAAAAAAATACGCGGATAGAACATGAGATGCAGGACTTTGCCAACCAACATTTTACAGGAGGATATATAACCATCCTTGCACATGGCAAAGGGACAATACGGGAAGCCCTGCAAAAGCAAAGCCGTTTCTTTTATACAGTTTACACCAAAGGAATTCTTTGTTATACACATGACGGGGCATCGCCGGTACAAGAAATCAGTCCCGGTATAACAATCAGTAACGAGACTGCTTATAGGGCAAGGGAGCAGTATTTATACCATTATGAGTTGTCAAAAAGTTTTAATGAAGCAGCGGTGTTCAGTCTTGAAAAAGGGAAATACACCACAGCCGTATTTCTCATGCACCAAGCTGTTGAACAAGCATGTATTGCGTTGCTGGGTGTACATATAGGCTACCGTTCAGACATTCATAATCTAGGCAGGCTTATCAATCTTTGCCGGTGTTTTTCCGAAGAGCCAGTAAACTTGTTTACACAAACGCCGGAAGAAGAAAGGTTGTTCTCCCTGCTGATGAAAAGCTATTCTGAAACAAGGTACAAGCGCGGTTTTGAAGTAGGGCAAAAAGATGCCTATACAGTAGGCGAACATGTAAACGTTTTTGTGGAAATGGCAAGGAAACTTTGCCTTAAAGGCTTGGAAATATTGGACAAGCAAATACAATCATCTTTATAAATCTTAAATCTTTTACAATGAGACCAATGTCCCCATCCTCTAAATTAAAAAGCATAAGAAAAAGAGTACCACCTAAACTTAAATGGCAAACCGGCGCTTACAGCAGATATGTAGAGTGGGAAGACGTATTACCCTATTCTTTTTTACTAATAGCAAAACTTGTAAACGTAACGCCGGACAATATTGTAACCGATTTTATGGATAACCTGTCTTGCGGAAGCTGGAAACGCGAAGGACGGGATAGTGCTAAAGAAAAATTAGTGGATTATTTTATAGCGCATGGGTATGGGCAGGATTATTATACCGCAGAAGATATACGGACGATGTTTAAAGAGTTGGATGCAATCGGCCTATCCTGGCCGTATAACGGTAAACCGAAGCTGATAGATCTGTATGCCAAATGGCGGAACAAGCATTACAATTACTGGTTTAAAAAATGGCGGCGGAAAACCCGGCGAAAAAAATAACGAGCTAATAAAAAAAGCCCTTCCCGGGCCTTTTTATTGAAAGAATTTGCCCTATTTAAAAAGGGAAATGCTGCTTGTATGTTTCAGGAAGCTTTAGGGACATAGATTTTTTTTGCTTATTGCATATTGTCTAAATGAAAATGCAGTCGGTCATAAAATTAGTTTACGCTATAATAGCCCATAATATTCTATTTCCCAGAGAGTGGATTTTCTTTCAAATATCTTTTGGTATCATTTGGATTTTTTTGATACATATAATTGAAAAAACCATCGCTCCATTTGATGTCCTTTTGATATTGTTCATAACTTTCAGCGAACTTCTTATAATCGTTGTATTTGCTAGAATAATACCAACAAAAACTAGAAGCAGATAGAATTACAGCGTATCCACCCCACGAACTACATCTTGTTTAATTCGATAAAATTTTGTGGGTATA